>DATHIE010000256.1:0-6928 GCA_035316905.1 Chryseolinea sp.
GAAAAAAGAAATGGTCGTACATACAATGAGCTGCCTTCTTCCTTTGGTACCCATTCCCGGTCCAGGTCAAGCAAAGTTATCAATCCGTCGATAAAGAGTTCCTCGGGTACTGTCGCTAATGCCATTCGCTCAGCGGAAATATTCATTCTCTTCCAATTATCAATCGGTCTGAACACTAATATTTCATCATGTTGACCGCGATGTGCCTTGAGTCCTTCGAATATAGCCTGCCCGTAATGAATGGCCGGACTCGCCGGACTGATCGGGATATATCCATACGGAGCGATGCGCAGATTTTGCCATGCGCCACCTCTGAAATCTGCCACGAACATGTGATCCGTAAAAGTTCTGCCAAACATCAACTCTTTGAAATTGACCCCATGAAGCCTGGATTCGCTAACCCTTTCGATTTTAATCTTTTCTGTGCCAACCATGTTTAATGAGTTTTACGGGGCCCAAGATAGGCCTTATTTCCAAGGAAGGCTAACACTTGTTAGCAAAATCACATGCGGGGTTTCCACGGCGTTTCTTCCGCTTTTAACTCATGCGCTATTTTACGACTCAACACGAACAGATAGTCCGAAAGGCGGTTGAGATATTTAATAATGAGTGGATCGACAGCCTCGTGCTCGCTAAGCGAGATGCAGATTCGCTCTGCTCGCCGGCAAACGGTCCGTGTAACATGACAATAAGAGATGGATGGGTGACCACCTGGGAGAACGAAGGATCGCATAAGAGGAAGCTCGCTGTCCATTGCATCGATCTTGGTTTCGAGGAAACTAACGTCTTCTTCTATCAACAAGGGAGTCTTGACCTTTGTGTTTCCTGGTTCGGTGGCCAGAATAGAGCCGATAGTAAACAGTCTGTCCTGAATTTCAATAAGCTCGTCCTTGCGGATGCGATTGACTTCCTGGTCGCGTATGAGCCCCAAAAAACTGTTCAACTCATCCACTGTCCCATACGTTTCGATCCGCAAATCAGCCTTAGAGACGCGCTTACCGCCAAAGAGAGAGGTGGTGCCCAGGTCGCCGGTTTTTGTATAGATTTTCATTCTGCCTCCTATGTCTAGTCAAGTTAGGAGATGTAAAGCAATTACAAAAAAAAACGGAGAGCAGCGGTTGTTGACTGGTTATTGAACCGGAGTAGGTTGGCTGCGATTGACTTTATCATTCTTGTGATCCCACTCTATAAGTCCATCACGCAGACGAATGATACGGTGGGCATAATGGGCGATATCATCCTCGTGGGTTACCATGATGATCGTGTTGCCCTGGTCGTGAAGCTCCTGGAATAAGCCCATGATATCATAGGAAGTTTTTGTATCAAGGTTTCCCGTAGGTTCGTCAGCAAGAATGATCGAGGGGTTATTTACGAGAGCCCGGGCTATGGCTACACGCTGACGCTGTCCTCCTGATAGCTCGTTTGGTTTGTGATGATGACGGTCGGCGAGGCTAACATTCTCAAGGGCCTGCATCGCCATATCGTTGCGGTCGGACTTGTTGTATCCGGCATATATCAGCGGAAGGGCGACGTTGTCCAGCGCGGATGCACGTGGCAAGAGGTTAAACGTTTGAAAAACAAAGCCTATTTCCTTATTTCTGACCTCAGCAAGCTCGTTTTCCGTCATGTCGCTAACGAGATGATCGTTCAGCCTGTAACTACCCGCAGAAGGAGAATCTAGGCATCCCACGATATTCATCAACGTGGATTTGCCAGAACCTGAAGGCCCCATGAACGCCACGTATTCGCCTTTATTGATAGTTATTGAAATATCCTGAAGGGCGTTCACAATGTTAGTGCCCATTGTGTATCTCTTGGCAACGTTGTGTGTTTCAATAATTTTCATTTCCTATTGGTTTACAAAATGAACCTATAATTACATTGATGCGGGCAAAAGTTAGAAAGTTTGCTATTAATTATACTCCCTTGAGGTGATTTGGTTGCAATTCCCCTAACCGCTCAAAAAATTCCCTGCAATTTAATTTATCCTGGCGTTTGTTACCTGCCCTGGGAGAGGATTTACGCAATTGACGTTTCTCCCCTGACGAATGTTACACACTCGCTGATGACCTGGTCATCTTTCAGGATTCTAGTATGGCCAAGACCTTTCGTCTTAATGAGTCTCGCGGCAGGATATAAGTTAATAAGATGGTCGGCCTGTTTTACACTCACTTCCTTGTCGTTTTCATCGTGGATCAATAACAGGTCAAGCGGTCGTGGCAAGTGCTTTATGAAATAGGACGCCGTAAATTCATCAAACGGTCTGCCTTGCGTCTTAAGTATATAGTCCTTGAAAAACTTTGCTGTTGAAGACGAGCCATTTATCGCCTTCAAATAGGTATCGATAATTTCCTCACCGATGGTTGGACTCGCTATGTTGACGAGCTTCGGAATTGTCAATCCATTCGATGCAGAAAATAACGACGCTGCACCTCCAAATGAATGCGCTACGATTGCAGCCGGTTCTCCTATGCGCTCGTAAATTCTGATAAGGGTTTGTTCGAATTCAATCAGTGTCGTGCTTTTACCGTCAGATTTTCCATGAGCGGGACCGTCAAATGCGACGACCATAAAACCAGCGGCATTAAAAGGTTTGATAAAACGACGAAACTGCATTGCCCTGCCGCCCCAGCCATGAACAAACAGTACCGGTCTTCCCTCTCCCCATGAATAGCACTGGATGCGCTTGCCGTTTATTTCAATGTCAAATTTCTTCGCGAAAGTTTCGGCTTTCTTCTCTTTGTCGGGAACAGCAAATCGAAATGGTGTAAAGAACAACTTCACAAAGTAACGGTGGGCCAGTGCAGGAGCGATGGCTTCAACCTTGGGATATACCCAACGTATGATCTTAAGGGGTAAGGGTGTCTTATCTTTCTTCACAATACCATCAACTATTGGATTGAAAAACGGAATGTAGAGGTTTTGTATTCAAATGTCTGAAGATCATAAACGCGCTCAGCAAAAAACACGTCATTTGACTTGTCCACCAGCACCACCGTTGAGCATCTTGAGCCATAGTTCGGTGTCTTGATGAACATCGATGATAACGCCCGCTCTCGTTCAAGCGTCAATCCTGTATTCGGCAACTTGTCGTCATCGGCTACATGGTCATCGTAAAGGATTTCAAATAACTGTTCCGGATCTACATTGTTCTGCCGAAGCGCCGGAGCTATTTTCTCTTTGCCTATCAGAACTTTTGGCCAGGGACTTTCGAGAAGATGATTGCTTAATCCATAAAAGCCAGGTGTAAGTTTGGTAACGCCTTCCCTATAGTTTGAATAATACCAGAGCTCTTCCGGATTTCCTAAAATGAGGTTGAAGCCATTATATTTTTTTCCATCTTTTTCGATCTCGTGCATGTAGGATCCCGGCGTTATTTCCGACTTGAGATAGTCTGACACAAGCTGACCACGCGATGGTGCAGCAGGATTGATACTATGCGGGTCCCTGTAATTAGTGAGCATGCTGATCTTTCCAGACTTCGTCAAACCCAGCCAGGTTCCGCCTGCTTCAAGATCACGTCCCGCAAGGATCTGTGGATAATCACGCCAATAATTTGCAGCTTCAGTTTTTCGATTATAAAATTCATCACGATTGGCGGCAACGATAAGTTTATAATTCGGATGATGTTGAAGTGAAATAAAGATCAGACACATTGTCGACGGAATTAAAAAAAGTTAGTCTGCTGGGGTGACTTAATAGACGTCGCCGTGATGCATTTTAGTCTTCTTCAAACAGTTCGAGCTGCAGCGGAAGCAAGGTAAAGGATTTTCTGTGAAAAGGAGTTACTCCCCACTGACGAATACCATCGCGATGAGCTTCGGTAGGATATCCGACATTGGTTTCCCAGCTGTATCCGGGAAACTGACCAGCCAGCTTAACCATCAGATCATCACGATAGGTCTTGGCAAGAATGGATGCAGCGGCAATGGACAAGAATCTGCCGTCACCTTTTATGATACATTCATAACGAACATCGGAATATGGTTTAAACCTATTGCCATCGATAAGCAACAATTGCGGTCGGGTTTGAAGCTTGTCGAGTGCAAGGTGCATCGCTTTAAAAGAAGCATTCAGGATATTAATCTTATCGATCTCCTGATGATCAACTTCGCCTACAGCCCACTCCAATGCATCTCGCAAGATATCCACCCTCAACTCTTCACGTTCTTCTTTTGTGAGCTGTTTTGAATCGTTTAATTTTTTGTGCCGATAACGCTTTGGTAATATAACTGCCGCCGCAACCACAGGTCCCGCTAAACAACCGCGACCGGCTTCATCACATCCGGCTTCAATAAGATCTTTCGTGAACGACGACCTCAGCATATGCACAAACTTAAGGCTGAAATGATTTCCGACAAAAGAATTTCAATAGCTTTGAGATTCTGTGAACAATCCTCGTCGTGATATCTTAAGAATCAGACGACATCAACACGTTAACGACCAATAACTTTAGACGGTATGGCTCAAGAAGAAATCAAGAATCCATGGACAACACTTTCGGGTGAAGAAAAATATGAAAACAGGTGGATCAAGGTTACAGAATACCAGGTGATCAATCCCGGTGGCGGAAGAGGTATCTATGGAAAGATCCACTTTAAGAATAAAGGAATTGGAATCATACCGGTCGATAACGAAGGAAATACCTGGCTTGTGGGCCAATACCGCTATACGTTGAATGAATTTCATTGGGAAATCCCCGAGGGTGGCGCACCACTGAATGAGGATCCATTGACTGCAGCACAGCGGGAACTGAAAGAAGAAACAGGGTTGACTGCAAAAAAATGGACGCAGTTGTTGCGAATGAATACTTCCAACTCAGTGACGGACGAGGAATGTTTGATTTTTCTTGCCGAAGATCTTCAGCAAGGAGATAGCGAGCTGGAAGATACGGAAGCCGATCTAAAGGTTCGTAAAGTTCCATTGAAGGAAGCGCTCGATATGGTAGTCCGCGGTGAAATCGCCGATAGCATGAGCATGATGGGATTGTTGATGCTGGGGAGAATGAAAGGGTTATAGCACCCCACCCTGTACATGACCATCAAGACACATATACGCGAAAATTTTCAGCTAGCGTATCCGGTAATGCTAACCAATCTTGGTCATGTGATGATTGGTGTAGCCGATAGCGTCATGGTCGGTCATGTCAGCGCCACATCACTGGCTGCTGCTGGTCTGGCAAACGTCGTGTTCAATGTCCTGATGCTTTATGGTATCGGCGTATCCTATGCGATAACGCCATTGGTAGCGGCCGCTGATGGCGCCGGCAAAAAGAATGACATCATCGAAACGCTTCGTCACGGCCTTGTCATCAACGTCGCCAACGGTATTATGCTTGCTGCGATCGTTTACGCTTGCAAAGGCCTCCTTTATTACATCGATCAGCCAACTGAAGTAGTACCTCTTTCAATCCCATACTTAAGTATTGTTACTTTTTCTCTGATCCCCATGCTTATTTTTCAGACCTTCAAACAATTTGCAGAGGGTCTTTCCAATACCCGCATTGCATTGGTCATAATCATAGCGAGCAATGTTGTTCATATCGGGCTGAACTACATCATGATCTTTGGACATGCAGGATTTCCAGCCATGGGTCTGAACGGCGCAGGATGGGCGACTTTCATGTCTCGTATTTTCATGGCAGCATCATTCGCGGGATACATCTATTTCGCGCCGCGTTTCAGACAATTCAGAGGTGGATTTTCTTTAGGCAAATATTCTAAAACACTTTTTAACAAGATGCTTCGCCTCGGCGTGCCCAGCGGGTTCCAGTTCATTTTCGAAGTGGCAGCATTCGACTTTTCGCTGGTGATGATGGGATGGCTTGGAGCAACAACACAGGCTGCACATCAGATCGCTATCAATCTTGCCACCGTTAGTTACATGACCACGGCCGGACTAGCTGCTGCAGCAACGATCAGAGTGAGCTATTTTTTGGGTAAACGCGATTTTAAGAATTTAGGGACAGCGGCTTATACATTGCTAGGAATGGCCCTGCTATTTATGACGCTGTGCGCTTTGACATTTATCGTCGGAAGACATTGGCTGCCCGGACTGTACGTAGAAAACTACGAGGTGATCAGAATCGCATCGACGTTGATGATAATAGCAGGATTATTTCAACTTTCCGATGGCACGCAGGTCGTATGTGTTGCTGCTCTTCGCGGCCTTCAGGACGTTAAAATACCTTCATTATTGATTTTTATTTCTTACTGGATCATCGGGCTACCCCTCGGCTACTGGCTAGCATTTGTTATGAACTTAGGCGCCATCGGAATTTGGTCAGGACTTCTGATCGGACTTACAATAACCGCTGCAGCGATGTTTGTTCGCTTTCGCGTTCTGGCCGGAAAGTTGTCGAGTATCGGCGGCCAATAAAAGACACAACTACTTCAGGGGTTCAATTGAGATTGCCTCGCACAAAGCAGATGATTTATAAATATCCTGTCCTTTAATTATCGTGTGAACACGTCGGATGTCACTCATTTGACGAAGTGGATCTCCATCGATAATGATGATGTCTGCAACTTTTCCGGGTTCAAGAGAGCCAAATTCTTTTTCCTTGCCGGCCACTTTTGCCGACTGAAGTGTTGCGATCTTTAGCACGTCGGCATTCGGGATGCCCGCCTTTGAATAGTTCTCCAACTCCTTGTGCAACACAAATCCAGCCACGTCGTCGGTCCCTGGTACAATAGTGATACCGTTGTCATGTAGAAGTTTAGTCATGTCAAGCATTTTTTGAAACGACGCAGCATAAACCGCCTCCTGGCCATTGGGAACTTCCAACGCTCCGCCTGACTTGAAGCTTCTCTGAAGTTCTGGCGGCAATCTGTCTGCCACCGCCGCCATGGTTGGAACGGGTTTTCCGTTCTGGGGTACAAACATTGTCTCAAAGAAGCTGACGGTTGGGTCAATTACTATGTTCCTC
>DATHIE010000257.1:0-7863 GCA_035316905.1 Chryseolinea sp.
TCAATATGACGGAAGCTCCATTAAAGTGTATAAGCCGGATCCTTTTCTAAAAGGAACCATCAGCAATAATGTGATCCGGAATTTTCTCGAGGATGGATTTGGCAATTTGTGGGTAGTCACTCATCAAGGTATCAACAAATACGATCGCACTACGGATGCTTTCCATACGTATCTTGATATTTTGAACGATATCCCTCTGTTGGAATATAATATAAGAGCCTGCGTTGGTGAAGATTCTACGATCTGGGCGAGTTTGGTTGGCAAAGGGATCAGCCGTTACTCCCGAAAAGAAGATGCTTTTGTGCCAGTAAGTTTTTCCGGGATTGAAAAGTCCTGGTTTTCCTCTGTTATTGATCTTGCGAACTACAACGGCTTATTTTATTTCTTAGGAAGCGATGGGAAGCTGGTGTGTACCGTTAACAACAGGCTTGTGTTTTCTAAGCAATTGGTTAACCGTGCGCAGCTGGCAACTCATAAATTCATTCATATTGGCAATTACTATTTTCTTGCGATAGCGAATAACTATGGGGAGCTGCTTCTTTATGATCTTTCAGACATCGATAAAGAACCACGACGCTTACAACTAGGTCCGGTTATAGTTTCTTCCATTTCAGAAAATTTAGATCAATCGTCTATATGGATAGGAACAGAGGCTGGGAATGTATTTAAAATTGAAACTGAAGCAAGTCAGTATAAAGTAACATCCATGGATGCCTACTTTCCGGTCTTCTCTGAATCCAGGGTAAAAATATTATGCATCACAGAAACCAGCCAGGATTTAGTATGGGTGGGTACTGATGGTGATGGCGTCTACAAATTTTTAACACGGCCTAAAACGTTTTATTCGGTTTCATCGGGTGATGCCAAAAAAGGTAAGCTTTCCCACACCATCATCCGGTCGGTTTATGAAGATAAGTCCGGAACTCTGTATGTGGGCACGCGTGGCGGTGGTTTAAATATTATTACTGACAATTCATCTTCAACTAAGATAATAAACTCACGAAATGGACTTAGTAATGATGCTGTATTGGCACTTAATAAAGATCATGATGGAAATATTTGGATAGGGCTTGATGGCGAGGGTCTTGATATGATCGAAGCGAAGACTGGAAAGATATTTCATTTCCCCGAAGACTTTGAGAATGAAAATGACTTATCGTTTAGCTCAGTGTATTCAATTTGCGTAGATGCTTTTAACGACATTTGGCTTGGTACAAGTGGATATGGTGTTATTCATTTAAAGGTGATTAAAACTCCCAGTGGAAAATACCGGTTAAAGGAATATGATCAACTTCAACATTCAGGCAAGGCAAGTCAGTTATCCCTAAAAAGTAATGTTGTTTACACAATCGTAGAGGAGAAGCCAAACATTCTCTGGTTTGGTACACGTGGTGGTGGCATCTATCGATACAACGCGCTCACTAAAGAGATACAGGATCATGTCCAGGCTGATACCAGCAACAGAAATAGCCTTTGCAACAACGATATACTCAGTATGTACATCGACTCACAAGAGCAGTTGTGGATTGGTACAAGCGGGGGCCTAAATCGCTTATATCTTCAGAGTAAACCCTATAGGATCGAACATTATACCCAACACGGAGGTCTTATCAATAATACCATCCATGGCATCCAGGAAGATCTGAATTACAACATTTGGGTCTCAACTAATCATGGGCTTATGATGTACAACAGGAAGAAAGACTCCTTCAAAAATTTTGATAGCAATGATGGCCTGCTGAACAATGAATTTACAGATGGTGCATCTTTTAAATCCCAGGTATCCGAAAGGATATTTTTTGGAGGAGTGGATGGCCTCGACATCATCTATCCATCCAAACTAAACGGTGCCAATTATTTCCCCCGACTTGCTATTACTGAATTTCAAGTTCGGAATGTTACCATTGCTCCGGGTGACGCGAGTAAGATCCTTTCAAAAAACATTGAGTTCACCGATCATATTCTTTTGGGGTATGATCAAAACTTCATCAGCTTCTTTTTTACGACATTGGATTATTGGAACAAGCAAAAAAACGAATATGCTTATTTTTTGGAAAACCTCGATAAAGACTGGAACTATATTAGTCAGCAACAATCAATAACACTCACCAATATACCGCCCGGGAATTACACATTAAATCTTAAATTCTCCAATGAAAGTGGAGCATGGAGTTCGGAGCCACGTACCATTCAGATTACTGTGGCACCGCCTTTTTGGAAAACGTACTGGGCCTATTCCCTTTACATACTTTTAATTGTCGGACTTCAGGTTTGTATTGTACTCTTTATTCGTTGGAGAATGCGATCAAAGAAAGCACTGGCCATGGACAAGTTCAAGACCAGGCAGTTAAAAGAGCTTAATGATTATAAACTTCAGTTTTTTACTAATATCGCTCACGAATTCCGCACTCCCCTAACGTTAATTTTGGGCCCGGTTACGTCGTTACTTAAAAAAAGCAAAGATGAAGCTGAGGCAAGGCAACTGAAGGCGATCTACAGCAATTCCCTTCGATTGCAAAAGCTAATTGAAGAGCTTATTCAATTTCGTAAAATTGAAAGCGGTAAGGATACATTGGAAATATCAAGTATCGATTTAATTCCATTTACTCAAGAAATAGTAGAATCATTTCAACAATTTGCCACTGACCGCGAATTGCACCTGGAATTTTATCCGGAGCAGGAAGTTTTGCACGGATATGTTGATAAAAAGAAGGTTGAAAAAATATTGATCAATCTTATTTCGAACGCCATTAAATATAGTTTAGAAGGCGGCATTGTGAGTGTGTTGATCAAGGAGGTTGGTGACAATGTTGTATTTGCAATAAAGGACGAAGGCATTGGGATCACTGAAGAAAAAAAGGATAAGATCTTTGAAAGCTTTTTCCAAAACCCTGAGCAAAAGCTTGATAGTAATGGTTTTACCAAAAGTATGGGTATCGGTCTTTCGCTCACTAAAAGCTTAGTACAAGTACACAAGGGCAAAATTGAGTTGGTTAGCAAGCCAAGAAAAGGAACCACTTTGACAGTAATTATTCCAATCTCAAGGGAGTCTTATCCTGATCTGGAAGAAACAAGTTCTGCGGTGATACCTTCTGTAAATCTCCGTGAGAAAATATCACTTGAATTTGAAATCGATCATTATGCGGGCGACAAGCCTGGAAAAATCCAGAGTATCTTAGTAGATAAACAGCCCTACTCGTTACTGGTGGTTGATGACAATGCTCAAATTACCTCGCTGCTGGAAAATATTCTTTCTGATAAATACTTTATCTATAAGGCAGATAATGGAAAAAAGGCATTGACGATATTGGAAGAAGAACGCATTGATCTTGTCGTCACGGATGTGCTTATGCCTGACATGGATGGACTGACATTATGCAGAAAAATAAAGGAAAATATTCAGACTAGTCACATACCTGTAATTCTATTAACTGCCAAAGGGGAGATTGAGAATCGTATTGAAGGATTACAGGTGGGAGCTGATTCTTATATTCCAAAACCGTTTCATCCTGAGCATCTATTTGTTCGAATTGAAAAGTTGCTCGAGCGCCTGGAATTGATCCGAAAGAAATTTCAAAACTTTGCAGACACTGAGGTAATTCAATTTGCAACGGGCATTAGCGACAGGGATGATCAGTTTTTTTCAAAGATTACGCAATGTATTCTGGATCGTTTAGCAGATACTGAATTGAATGCTGAAGTTATTTCCGAGCAAGTGGGTATGAGCAAAACTTCTTTGTACAAAAAAGTAAAGACAATTACCGGGTTAACTCCACACGGGTTGATAAAGCAGTATCGATTAAAGAAAGCTGCTGAACTGCTTAAAAATTCCAGCCTGAGCGTCTCTGAAGTCATTTATGAAACAGGATTCAATAGCAGGTCATATTTTTATAAATCATTCAACGAGGCGTTTCACTGCCACCCTAAAGATTTTGGAGCAAAAGTTACATAAGAAGAAGCTGTCACGTTGTTTTGGGCAAATCTAGACGCTATCTGCTGCATGCATCGTGAGGGCAGACAACTGTAACAGAAGGACCACAACCGAAACGACTGCCATAAGGCTTATGATGAGGAATGCAATGGCTTTGTTTTTAAGATCCGGATGACGTTCTGGGATTAGTTCGAACACGGTGAACAAAGTCTTTGCAGAACGCCAACAGAACACTCCGAAAAGCATGAAGCACACTAACAGGCCCGCGAACTGTGCAACAGTCGATCCTTGAGAAATAAAGTGGCCGATAGTGATAGCGATAACACCCGATATTCCTCCTGAGGCTAACGCTGTTTTGGCTTTCATCCCTATCAACGTGACCGAAACTATGCCACACAAGATCAGAAAAACGCCGTAATAGAAAAGTAAAGAAGGTATAAACAATGAATTCATTAGCATATTTCTTAGAAAGGCGAAATGTAATTCAATATTAACTTCTTTTTTTATACAACACTTTCTTTCATTTCCACGAAATACATCGCTATTTCTCCTTTTACTTTCGCTTCAATTCTCCCGCGGCTTTCAAAAACGAGTGCGTCATCTTTTTTCAACAACTCGTACGTGACCTCACTGATGTTTACCTTGCCAACGTCGCTGCTGCTTTCCATCCGGTTGGCCGTGTTTACTGTGTCACCCCAGATGTCGTATTGAAATTTTTTTACTCCCACGATTCCCGCCACTACCGGACCAGTATGAATACCAACGCGCATTGTAAATGCCGGTTCACCCCGGACGTCTTTGTCTTCTTTGCGTTTTTTGATGAAGGCTTGCATTTCAAGCCCCGCCATGACGGTATTTTTTGTTGACTCAGGCATAGACACTGGGAGTCCACCGGCTGCCATATATGCGTCGCCAATGGTTTTGATTTTTTCGATACCGTATTTTTCCATGATGCCATCAAAGGCTTCGAAGCAGGTGTTTATTTCTGTCACTAGCTGGTGGGCGTTTAGAGTTGCTGACATGCGGGTAAATTCCTTGAAATTCCGAAAATAATATGGAAACCGTCTCAAAGTCACGTGGCTCAGCACGTCCCTTCTCTTTGAGTTCACGCGCAATTTCTTCTGGTAAGATGTTTAATAAAAGGTGGTTTGAACGGTCACGTTCTCGTTCAATAGCGGCTTTTGATTTCCGGATATAATTAACACGGCTGTATAGCCCACCGGCCAGCACTAAAAAAACTAACCCGATCCCTATTGCAAGATTTCTGGCTTTGGTCTTCCGTTGCACTTCTTGTTGGTGCACTTCTTCGATCTGAAGCTTTTCATCCGCGCGCGCGAGGCTATCCGTCAGTACTTGTTTTACGAACTCCATCTGCTGAAGCTCCTTCGCGGTTTCCTCCATGTTCAGGCTGTCATTAAGTACGAGCATTTGCTCATGGTAAGCGAGCGCCTGGTTTCCATCCCCCAATGCTTTGAATGCATCATACAGACATGTACAGGCATTCATTTTCTCATCGGTAACATGCATTTGCTGAGCCATCGCGAACGCCTCTTGGCAGATAGGGATTGCTTTTTGATAATACTTCTGCTTGATGTTCAACTGGCCGATGTGGTTTAACGTGGCCACGATCCCTAGTTTATCCTGCATTTCCTCCCTGATATGCAAGGCGTGTTGATAATGCTCCAATGCCAGGCGATGATTGCCTTGCTTGGCGTAAGCTTTTCCCAGATTCGTCAGCGTATAAGAGAAAGTGGCTAGATCTTTTGTCTTTTCGCTGATCGATAAGCTTCGTTTATAATGGTCAACAGCACCTTCCATGTCGCCTTGTTCCATTAGGACTTCACCGATATTGTTTAACGCTGCACCCTCGGATTGGATCTCCGTTCCATCACTCAATGCTGCGCTGCGTTGGTAGTAATCAAGTGCCATCGGGTAGTTTCCTTGGTAGAAATAGATTGCCCCAATGTTGCCAAGTGTAACTGAAATTGATTTATTATCTCCGATCTTTCCACTCAGATGCAGGCTGAGCTTGAAATATTCCAGCGCCTTTGGATAGCTGGATTGACTTATGTAAACAGCTCCGATATTTCCAGTGACCGAGGCGATTCCGTTTTTCATTTCCGGTTTCTTCAAACAGCTCCAGGCTTCTATAGAAATTGTCCATTGCTCTGGAGTAGACACCCTGTTGCCAGAAGGCCGAGCCTTGCAAGTTCAACGCACGGGCCATATAAACCTTATCACCCAATCTGGTGGCAATGTCATACAGCTGTTGGCTATAATAGAAAGCCGTGTCAGGCCGACTATATATGTACTCGTGTCCGATTTGGTATAGGGCCGACATCCGGAGCGTATCGGGTTGGTTTTCGTCCCTCCATGCTTCCAACAAGGAATCGCGCCTAGTTTGTCCTTGGATAGCGAGGCTGGACAGGAGAAAGAGCAGCAAAGTCAGCTTTTTCAAACGGAGCAATCATTTATCTAATATAAAAATTATTCTTGTGCAACCGGTCGATGGTCCATGGTTGTTTAGTCGATGGTCCATGGTTGTGTGCGCGAGGGTGGGGGTTTCACCCTTGAGGACTCGGGGCATAACCTACTTTTTACTCATCATATTAATCACCGCTTTTGTGTCAATTGAAAGGTCTTTTATATCGTTTTCAGAAATATAGCCATCATGAAAAACTGCTGCCACCGTCTGAAGCCACCGGGAACCCGTCAAGCCATCGTAACGTTTGCTGATGGCGCTGTCTTTTTCATCAACAGCCGTAAACAACTGGTGATAAGCTTCTTTATTGCTGGCAAATTTTCCTTGTCTCCAGTCATGGAGGATGGTTTCGAATTTTTCGAGTCCTTCATAAAATTCTGCTTCAAGAGCTTTATCAATGCAGGCTCGGGCGATTTTCTTTTCCGGCTTTGAAAGTTCGTAATACATTTGTGTCGTATTTTGATTGTGAATAAACCTACGGCCGTCTTCTAGCTGTAACAAAAGCAATTCCGCTATATGCCAGCGCTAACAACGCGCTGGCAATTTCACTTCCCATATACGCAAGTGGAGAAACAATTATTCTGGGGATGTGAAGAATGATAAACCAACTAATGATCATCGCTCCTAGAAGAGTGGCAGCGAGCGTGGGTTTGATTTTCAACATGATCGCAAGGCCTGAACCGATTAGTGCAGCGCCCCCTAAATACGTCCAGAACAAATGGAACGGTACCCACGACGGAACATAGTCAGCTACATCTTTTGCATATAGAAAATGATTGACGCCATAACTGATGATCGTTATCGAAAAGAAAATGACACCCAGAGGTATTAGTTTGCTCAAAAACGTAATGAAGCTGTGTTCATTTTTTTCTGAAACGGTGCCGGCAATAATCAACGCCCCGCTGCATAATGTCAATTCTTTTGCGGCGTTCTCCCAATCGGAGAACGATTTATAATTCGAGCTAACCAATCCAAAGGGGATAAAGTAAAAGCAAAATATCAATAGCAGCACGCTTCCGAGAAGCAGGGAAACAAGCCTGATCTTTTTTTCGAACACGATACAAGCTCCAGCTAAAACAAGCAGCGCTCCAATTAAATAAGCGATCGGTGCCAGTCCGGGAATCCAGGAGTGTTTTGGCGGGATCAGCATATAAGGAAAATCACGATAATAAATTGTCAAGAGCCCCATGCCCGCGATGGCAACTCCGAAGAAAACCCGGCCGATGACAGATAAGTTATTTCGCATGGATTAAACGCTCCGCGCCAATCTGCCTGAGGAAATATGTACCGAAGATAAAAAAATGAATTCGATTGATCGGCGTATTTGTGAGGACAAAAAAAAGAATCAAGCTTCTCTCCCACTGCCTGGTGCAATGGATTTTTATTATTGTGTCGGGGCAACTACGCTTGCCTTAATGCAGACTATATTTGAGTGTAGACTATTGCCTGC
>DATHIE010000258.1:0-2250 GCA_035316905.1 Chryseolinea sp.
AACGCGACTACAGAGAACTATCGAACAGCAACGAGCCCGAAAAATAGCAATGCTAATGAGAGAAGCTTCGAGGTATGGATATGATCTTCAACCCGTAACGATATGATTATCAAACACAACTGACCAACGTCATTGTAAGCGCTTGATTGTCATCAGATAACTGCGCCATTGGAATGCGATTTGCACATTGTATAGCTACAGTTGAAAGTCAACGCGACGGATCTGTCTGAAGTCTGTGCAATGATACTAATTAGAGGATACCTTAACGTCGGTCCTTCGCGGGATGATGAGTGGGGACAAAAAGATGCGTGCTTCCATTCCGAGCGAGCAAGCCTAACAGAAGGAGAGGCCGCTCTGGCTGACAGAATTAATAGGAGCTAGCGCCCTAGCCATGTTTATCAATTGCCACGGGCTTAACCCCATGGAATTGATGCAGAAATGTATTGGGCTTTAGCCCAATTGGAAGTCTCTTAAGCAAAAGTAAGTGCAGAGAATTAACATTTGAAAAAAGATAGGACGGTCCGGAAGACAGGCTTAATTGGTAGCGGTGAAGACCCGTTATGAATTGGCGTTTATTTTTTTCAATCCTTTGGCGGTATCCAGCTTGCCATCTGGCGAGTAGCGTACCTCAATTTTATCAGCCTTGTTTCCCTTACGGAATGTATAGGAGACTGGCTTTGCCATTGATTTACCTCCTTCCTGCACGACCGTAAAGTTGACCGTCCATGTTCCATCTTCGGGTATCTTACCAAAGTCGTTCTCAAATGCCTTGCGAACGACCACAGGAACTTCATCTTCTTTTATCCTTTCAACTTTTTTAACCGGCTGTGAGATGAGAAACACATTTACCGATGAGAGAATAAGCAGCGTTAGAAAAAATCTTTTCATAATAGTAATTATTGGTTTGGGACTGAGGTAATAAACGCCCTTTATCGGTCTCAAGTTTTTGAAATACCCTACCGTAAGGCTCCGTATTTTTTCGATCGTTAAATCACTAGGATTATTCATGTGATGAGCAATAGATCATTAATTGTATTAATTTCCGGCAGTTAAAAAATTAGTATGACAAAGATCGCTGCCGTCTGTACCGACATCGATGGAACGTTGCTGGATAGCCGAAGAGAATTATCCGATCGCACTATTCAGGCAGTAAAACGGATCAACGATGCAGGTATCCCAGTAATACTGGCTTCTTCACGAATGCCTGGCGCGATGCGACATCTTCAGCATCAATTAGGTATTGTGGGGCAGCCCATGATATGTTTTAATGGTGGCTATGTTATTCTTGATAAGGGTGATTCGTCATCTACCGCAATTCTTAACTCGGTAACCATTCCACTGTCAATCTGTTCGACGATTGGTGAGCTGGCGTCGGGAACGAGCATACACATAAGTCTTTATACCGAAGATCAGTGGTTTGCTCCGACGATTGATCAATGGACCCAGCGGGAGCAGACAATTACTAAGGTAAATGCAACCATCTTGCCTTTCGCTTCTGTTATGAGTCAGTGGAGCTCAGCAGGTCTCGCCGCGCACAAGGTGATGTGCATGGGTGACGAGGGCCAAATAGCCGATATTTACTCCAAGCTTGTCAGAATGTTCTTCGACGATTTACATATTTATAAGTCGCGACCGACGTATCTGGAGATAGCTCCGAAAACTGTTTCAAAGGGAACTGCTCTTGGGCTTCTCATGAAAAAAAGATTCAACATGGATCTCTCAAACGTCATGGCGTTTGGTGATAACTATAATGATGTCGACATGATCCGCACCACTGGACTCGGCATTGCTGTTGGCAACGCTATTGAGGAAGTAAAGGACGTGGCGAAGGAAATTACCCTCGCAAGCAAAGAAGATGGCGTAGCAATCGCTATTGAAAAATATTTCCCGTAAGGTCTGGCTTTTATTTTTTAGGAAGCACCTTTTCGTTGCCAGGAATCATTTGGGGTTGTTTGAAATCATCTTTATTCACAGCGTTCTCCTTGCCTAGATAAGTCCAGTTAATGGATCCTGAATATTTTTTAAAAACAGCATTTAAATCCTGGATGGTTGCTTTCTCAACTGTTTCCATAAAAGTTTCAGCCCGTTTCCAATCGCCAGCGACTTCGGACATACCCAGCGACATCGTCTGTGAATCATTGGTTTCTAGCTTCAGGAAGTGGTTCGTCAGATACGATTCCTTCATGTCCTTCAACTCCTTTTCACTGAACCCCTGGTTTTTCACCTTGTTGATTTCCTCGATCATCACCT
>DATHIE010000259.1:0-5134 GCA_035316905.1 Chryseolinea sp.
ATTGGGCATAGGTGGCAAAGCGGATCCGGTGAGATTAGTATTTAACACTGCGCCTGGTAATGCATTGAACGCGTCGATTGTTGACATGGGCAACAGGTTTAGACTTCTGGTCAATGACGTGGAGGCAGTTAACCCCCTTGAGGATCTTCCAAAACTTCCTGTGGCCCGGGTACTCTGGAAGCCACTACCCGAAATGCATACAGCATGTGCGGCGTGGATCTATGCGGGTGGCGCTCATCATACCTGCTATAGTCAGAATCTTTCTTTCGAGCACCTTGAAGATTTTGCGGAAATGGCAGGGATCGAATATGTTCGCATAGGAAAAAATACTGATCTATATAATTTCAAGAACGAGTTGAGGTGGAATGAGATCTATTACCGTTGATACTTTCTCTGCGAAGTCAAATTAAAAATTGATTTACAACCACATAAACAAAATCAACCTATGGGCCTACTACAAACTTTGGATTGGATCGTAATTGCTGCGTATTTCGGTATACTGCTGGCCGTTGCATGGTGGGTAGTTAAGAAACAAAAAAATAATGCTGCCGATTATTTTCTGGCTGGTCGTAATTTAAGTTGGTGGATTATCGGGGCATCTATTTTTGCATCAAATATCGGTTCAGAACATATTGTAGGTCTTGCAGGTTCGGGTGCGAAGGATGGAGTGGCATTAGCACATTATGAATTCCACGCATGGTGTCTTTTGGTGCTGGCGTGGGTTTTCGTCCCTTTTTACGCACGATCTCTTGTTTTCACAATGCCTGAATTTCTCGAAAAACGGTTTTCAACGTCTTCACGTTATGTTCTGTCCATAGTATCTATTATAACTTTTATTGTTTCAAAAATAGCTGTCGGAATTTTCGCAGGAGGAGTTGTTTTCAGTACGCTGTTGCCAGAACTTCAGATAACAATCGGTAATGTATTGATCGATAGTTTTTGGATTGGTTCGGTATTGGTGATCTTACTTACCGGGCTCTATACAATAGTTGGCGGCATGCGCGCAGTGGCGTATAACGATGCCGTTCAGGTAGTGATCCTGATTGTAGGATCAACCATGTTAACTATTTATGGATTGAACACACTGGGAGGATGGAACGAACTGAGGGAGCTTTGTGGTTCGGAGATGTTTAATCTGTGGAAGCCACTTACTCCTGTTGGCGTTGAAAGTACCTGGTCACCTGTTATAGAAACAAATGCTGCCGGGCAACTGGTAAAACAAGCCTGGTATTTTAATGGCGAATTCCCATGGCTGGGTATGGCGATCTGCGCACCTGTCATTGGCCTCTGGTACTGGTGTACAGATCAATACATCGTACAACGCGCCCTTGGAGCACCGAATGAACAAGTTGCCCGTAGGGGTAGCATCTTTGCTGCTGTGCTCAAGTTATTTCCTGTTTATCTTTTTATTATTCCGGGCCTGATTTGTTTTGCTCTTGCGAAAAGTGGTAAAGTCCCCGGTCTTGAAGTTGTTTATGATCCTGCTACCGGACAGGCTACTTCTCATGCTCAGGCCGCTTTCCCGTTATTGGTTCAGCATCTTTTACCAACAGGCCTGAGAGGTATTGTTGTGGCTGGATTGCTTTCTGCATTAATGGGATCTCTTGCCGGAGTTTTTAATGCATGCTCTACTTTGTTTACCATTGATATTTATGAAAAACTTCGCCCCCAGGCGAGTCAGTCCGAAATTGTTCGAGTAGGTCGTCTAGCAACCATCGTCATGGTGATCATTGCTATGGCCTGGATACCAGTCGTGAAAGGCGCGACCGGGTTATATAATTATTTACAAGCGGTCCAGGGATACCTCGCTCCTCCGATATTTGTGGTGTTCTTCTTTGGCGTTTTTTGGAAACGACTCAATGCACAGGGTTGCCTTTGGGCAATGATTGTAGGTTTCGCTGTAGGCTTGTTTCGCATGTTAGTCGATACACCGATCACGCTCGGTTGGATCAATGCTTATGAGGAAGGGTCTTTCCTGTGGATTGTTAGTAACATAAACTTTCAGTACTTCAGTATCCTCATTACGATCATTTCCGCTATAGTCATGATAGTTGTTAGCTATTTGGGTGAAGCGCCAGAATATGCTACAATTAAAAATATGACTTTCAGCACGAGGACAGATGATCATCGGTCGGAGTCGCAAGCAAGCTGGGATTGGCGCGATGTTGTCGCTTCCGTTCTTGTTTTAGTGTTTATCGTTGGAGGTTACCTGTATTTCACGGGCTAAATATTTTAATACCGGCCAAACAAGATTTCTGTTTGGTAAACTTTTCTTTTGTTTATTTGATATACCTAGTTTGCGCCCGTGGACATAAATAAGTACAAAAGTCAAGACAGAATACTCGTAGCCGTTGACTGCATCATTTTTGGATTTGATGGTCGCCAACTCCAGGGCTTGTTTATCAAACGTGGATTTGAGCCTGAAAAAGGCAAGTGGTCGCTTATGGGCGGCTTTGTTAACAAGGATGAAAATGTGGATGCGGCCGCATCGCGAGTGCTAAATACGCTCACAGGACTGTCGAACATTTACATGGAGCAGCTTTATTGTTTCGGCGATGTTAGCCGCGATGTCGCAGGACGTGTAGTGTCAGTTGCCTACTTCGCGCTGATCAATATAGCTGATTACAGCGAACAGCTGCAGCACAATCACGAGGCGCGTTGGTTTACTCTTAGCAAAATGCCAGCGTTGATCTTTGACCACAAGCAAATGGTAGCGAAGGCAAAGGAACGTCTTCAGCAAAAGGTAGCCAATCACCCCATAGGCTTCGAGTTACTACCAGAAAAATTCACGCTTCCACAGCTTCAGAATTTATATGAAGCGATATATGAAGGTCCTATCGACAAACGGAACTTCACGCGTAAGATCTTATCCCTCAGCATTCTTAATAAACTGAATGAAAAGGAAAAGGAAACTTCTCGGAAAGGCGCCTTCTATTATGTATTCGACCGCAGCAAGTATAATAAGCTTGAGCACGAAGGATTGAAATTCATATAAATTCTTTCCCGTTAATGAAACGCTTTTGCTTTGCCCTTGACCTCAATAATGATCCGGCGTTGATTGCCGAGTATGAAGCTATACACAAGCAGATCTGGCCCGAAATAAAAAAAACCATTATTGATGCCGGCATTACAACTATGGATATATACCGGGCCGGTGACAGGATGTTTATGATTATGGAAACCACGGATGAGTTCGAATTCGAAAACAAAGAGCGAATGGACTCGGCGAATCCCATCGTCAAGAAGTGGGAAGAATTCATGTGGAAATTTCAAAAGCCTCTTCCTTTTGCCAAACCAGGCGAGAAGTGGGTGCTCATGAAACAGATATTTCAATTGTAGAGTGCATGAAAGGCATAGATTCACATCAGCATTTTTGGAAATTTGATCCCGTAAGAGATAGCTGGATTGACGAACCAATGTCAGCGATTCAGCGCGATTTTTATCCAGCCGATCTGAAACCACTATTAGCAGCCAATGAGTTGGAAGGCAGTGTCGTCGTTCAATCGGACCAGTCGGAGGCGGAAAACGTTTTTCAGTTGGGGAATGCTGACAAGAATGACTTTGTCAAAGGAGTTGTGGGCTGGGTCGATCTTCAAGCAGACAATGTTCACGATCGGCTGGCACACTACAGCCAGTTCAAAAAAATGAAAGGCTTCAGACACGTGCTTCAGGGCGAAAAGCAACGCGACTTTATGTTGCGTCCCGCTTTCAAGAGAGGCATCGGTGAGTTGCATGCTTTCGGATTCACCTACGACATCCTGATTTTTCCAGATCAATTGACGTACACCGAAGAATTAGTTAAGTCGTTTCCTTACCAACCTTTTGTTATCGACCATATCGCGAAGCCATACATTAAGGACAAGAAGATCGATCAGTGGAAAAAGGAGATGAAGGCGTTGGGCAAATACGAAAATGTGTCCTGTAAAATTTCAGGCATGGTTACGGAAGCAGATTGGAAGAACTGGAAAAAAGAAGACTTCAGACCTTATCTCGACGTAGTGTTTGAAACCTTTGGTGCGAATCGTGTCATGTTTGGTAGCGATTGGCCGGTTTGTCTTGTGGCGGCACCATACAGTGGTGTTGTCGAACTGGCGAAGGATTATTTTTCAAAACTGAGCCCTAACGAACAAGAGGCTTTTTTCGGAAAAAATGCAGAACGATTTTATAAACTCTAAACACAGTTAAGTATGGACCTGCTCTTAAAAGATAAAGTGATCATCGTAACAGGTGGAGCAAAAGGTATCGGTGAAGGCATCGTAAAAGTTCTGGCCGGCGAAGGGGCTATCCCGGTCGTTGTGGGTCGGGCCGAGCAGGATAATAAAAAGGTTGTCGCGGAAGTAGAAGCAGCTGGTGGCAAAGCCTTTCAGGTCGAGGCGGAGTTGACTGTTCCTGCGAATGCGGAGAAGGCCGTTAAAGCTGTCCTTCAAAAGTATGGAAAGATCCATGGCCTGGTAAATAATGCTGGCGTTAATGATGGTATAGGATTGGAGAATGGCAACTATGAACAGTTTATAGCGTCCCTTCACAAGAACGTTGTCCACTATTATCTCATGGCACACTTTGCACTTCCGGCATTAAAAGAAACAAAAGGAGCGATCGTTAATATCGGGTCGAAAACGGCGGAGACAGGACAAGGCGGTACCTCCGCGTATGCAGCGGCCAACGGCGGACGAAATGCGTTGACGAGGGAGTGGGCTGTTGAACTGCTCAAGTACAACATTCGCGTAAACGCCATTATCGTTGCTGAGTGCTGGACGCCTTTGTACGAAAAGTGGATCAACACATTATCCGACCCCATCCAGAAACGCAAAGAAATAGAATCAAAAATTCCACTTGGAAACAGAATGACCACTGCCGAAGAGATCGCTAATACTACTGCCTTTCTGCTTTCAGAACGGTCGGGCCACACCACCGGCCAGCTGATCCATGTGGATGGAGGTTATGTGCACCTGGATAGGGCCCTGGCCAACGCTTAAAATACACTATCACCTCAAAATTCACGTAGAATTTACGTGTAAATTTACGTAAATTGCTACGTAAATGAACTTAAATTTCAACGTACAGGAAGGTATTAATCGGTTTAGCCGGCTGGGGACCTGGTATATTCTGGCCCTTAGCGCCATCGCTATTGTCG
>DATHIE010000260.1:0-6077 GCA_035316905.1 Chryseolinea sp.
AACGCGTACCGGATGTAACGGGTATGACCTTTCGCGACGCGATCTTCCTGTTGGAAAATTCCGGGCTGCATGTCACTTATGAAGGTAAGGGTCGGGTTGTAAAGCAGTCGTTGACAGCTGGCGCCCGTGTAGGAAAAGGAAGCAGGATATATATAAAACTTGGATAAACATCATTTGTCGAAATGCCTGAATTGAAGGACATATTATACAAAGTATCGCTTACCTCCAGTCGTGGAAACATGAACGTGGATGTAAAAGGTATTTGTTTTGATTCAAGGAAGGTAAAGACAGGATTCCTGTTTATTGCAGTTAAGGGTACTCAATCGGATGGACATGACTATATATCAAAAGCTGTTGACCTGGGTGTTCAGGCTGTTGTTTGTGAAAACCTACCCCATCATCTCGATGATAAAGTCGCTTATGTTACTGTAAAGAACAGTGCCGAAGCACTCGGTGTAATTGCAGGTAATTTTTTCGGAAATGCTTCTGAAAAAATAATGTTGGTTGGGGTGACAGGAACTAACGGTAAGACTACTGTAGCTACATTATTGTACAAACTTTTCGAATCGTTGGGACAGAGTTCGGGTCTTCTTTCCACGGTGGAAAACAAGATCAAGGATGAAGTTGTAGTTGCTACGCACACAACGCCGGATCCTATTCAGCTGAATGAACTATTAAAGCGTATGGTTGATGCGGGATGCACACATGTGTTTATGGAAGTGAGCTCGCATGCCGTCGATCAGCATCGCATTGCGGGGTTGAAATTCTCCGGAGCGATATTCACCAACATAACACATGATCACCTCGATTATCATGTGACATTCGAAAATTATATACGTGCCAAGAAAAAATTCTTTGATGATCTACCCAGCGACTCCTTTGCGCTGGTAAACGCTGACGATAAACGCGGTATGGTTATGCTGCAGAATACGAAGGCGACTAAGTATTCATATGGGTTGAAAAAGATGGTTGATTTCAAAGGAAAGATCATCACTAACTCGATCGAAGGACTGGAGCTTGAAGTTGCGGGCAAGAATGTTTGGTTCAAGCTTATTGGTGATTTTAATGCTTATAATCTTCTCGCGGTGCATGCGTCCGCTGTTTTATTGGGCCAGGATTCTGATGAGGTATTGACAAAACTTTCGGCATTGGAAGGTGCGGCAGGAAGGTTTCAATTGGTGCTTCCAGGATCCAGGCTCACTGCCATAGTAGACTACGCGCATACACCAGATGCCCTGCAAAATGTTTTGGAGACAATCGCTCACTTTAGAACAGGCAAAGAGCAGGTGATAACAGTAGTAGGATGCGGAGGTAATCGCGACCGTACTAAACGTCCATTGATGGCGTCAATTGCCTGCCGCCTCAGTGACAAGGTTGTGCTTACCTCCGACAATCCTAGAGATGAAGATCCGATGGATATAATAAAGGAGATGCAGACAGGAGTGACACCTTCGGATACGCGGAAGACCCTCGTCTTGCCGGACCGTGAAGAAGCGATCAAGACGGCATGCATGATGGCAAATAACAAGGATATCATTCTCGTCGCCGGAAAAGGTCATGAGACATATCAGGAAATTAAAGGACACAAATACCCTTTCGACGATCGCGAAGTAGTTGAAAGGATGCTAAAACTTTTTGACAACTAGGAATGCTGTATTATTTATTCGATTATTTGGATAGAGAATTTAACCTGGTCGGTGCAGGAGTGTTCCAATACATCTCATTCCGTGCGGGAATGGCGGCGTTTCTTTCGTTGCTCATTACGATAACGTTTGGAGAAAAACTCATCAATATCTTACGCAAAAAACAAGTTGGGGAGGAGATCCGCGATCTTGGGCTGACGGGTCAGATACAAAAGAAAGGTACTCCTACGATGGGCGGAATTATCATCATAACCGCCATACTTGTTCCGACGTTGTTGTTTGCCAAGCTTGACAATGTCTACGTGATCCTTCTCATTATTTCTACGTGCTGGTTGGGAATGATCGGCTTTATTGATGATTATATCAAAGTATTCAGAAAGAATAAGGAAGGCCTTGCAGGACGATTTAAAATAGCGGGACAGATTGGCCTCGGACTTATTGTAGGGCTCACATTATATTTCAACAACGATGTAGTTGTTAGGGAAGTTACTCCTGCGTCGTTGACGGGCGTACAAGTTGAGGATCTTCAGGATCCGTTGGAAGACGAAGGAAGGTTTCAAGAAGTAAAATCAACAAAGACAACTGTGCCCTTCCGGAAGAACAACGAGTGGGATTACAATCAACTGCTGCCACCATTTGTACCGTCGGAGTATACGTGGGTGGTCTATGTTTTGGCCGTCATACTTATTATCACCGCTGTGTCGAATGGCGCGAATATAACGGATGGCATAGACGGACTAGCCGCAGGAATATCGGGTATAATAGGACTGTCACTTGCGATCCTGGCCTATCTTTCGGGCCGCATCGACTTCAGCTCCTATCTCAACATAATGTACATTCCCAACCTTGGAGAGTTGGTGATCTACTGCACAGCATTCGTTGGGGCGTGCCTGGGATTCCTTTGGTACAATGCTTATCCGGCGCAGGTATTTATGGGCGACACCGGAAGTCTTACGTTGGGTGGAATAATTGCCGTCGTAGCATTTGCCGTTAGAAAGGAAATATTGATCCCCATCCTGTGCGGGGTTTTCCTTGTAGAAAATCTTTCGGTAATACTACAGGTGTCATACTTTAAGTACACGAGAAAAAAATATGGTGAAGGAAGAAGAATCTTTCTGATGTCTCCCCTCCATCATCACTATCAAAAGAAAAATATTCCGGAAGCAAAGATCGTAACGAGATTTTGGATCGTGGGAATTCTGTTGGCAATCATAACACTAGCGACATTAAAATTAAGATGAGCGAACGAGTAGCCATATTAGGCGCAGGTGAAAGCGGAACGGGAGCAGCATTGCTTGCCAAGGTGAAAGGCTATGATGTTTTCGTTTCGGAACAATCTCAGATCAGAGAAAAGTACCGCGTTGAACTCGCGAAGGAAAATATTGCCTTCGAGGAAGGTATACATACCGATGACCTCATCCTTAACGCTCAACTTGTTATTAAGAGCCCAGGAGTTCCTGACAAAGCTGAGATCATAAAAAAAGTAAAGGCAGCAGGCATACCAATCATTGATGAGATAGAGTTTGCATCGAGGTACACCAACGGCAGGATCATCGCTATTACAGGAACAAATGGTAAGACTACGACAACGCTGTTGACAAATCATTTGATGAAGAATGCGGGTCTCAATGTGGCGCTTGCAGGCAACGTGGGATTTAGCATGGCAAGACAGGTGGCCGAAAGACTACATGACTGGTACGTGCTGGAAATAAGCAGCTTTCAACTGGATGGAACACACAAGTTCAAACCGGAAATAGCCGTGCTTCTGAATATCACTCCGGATCACCTGGACCGCTACGAATATAGTATGCAGAATTATGTTGACTCCAAGTTCCGTATGCTTCAAAACATGGAGTCCCCTCAGCACTTTATTTATTACAACGATGATCCAATAATCAGTAGTGAGGTCAGACTAAGGAACATTAATCCGAAGAAAATACCAATATCGCTGCAGCCGTCGTTTGAGGGACCTGTTCATTTTGACGGAGAGGAGATGACTTTCGAAATGAAG
Organism: Chryseolinea sp.; assembly: GCA_035316905.1. GTDB lineage: Bacteria > Bacteroidota > Bacteroidia > Cytophagales > Cyclobacteriaceae > Chryseolinea. The sequence continues at coordinate 3,655 of DATHIE010000260.1, forward strand.
GAATCATTCCGGATATCACAGTCTAAGACAACCTTGAAAGGTCCGCACAACCTGATCAATACGATGGCGGCCGTGTCTGCAGTGTACCTGGCAGGCGTACCGTTGGATGCCATACGAGCTGGCTTGAAGACATTTAAGAACGCTCCACATCGTCTCGAGTCCGTAGCAGTAATCAAAGGAGTAGAGTTTGTCAACGACTCCAAAGCCACGAACGTGGATTCGGTTGTTTACGGCTTGGGTAGTTATGCCGGTCCGTTGATTTGGATCGCTGGTGGCGTGGATAAGGGAAATGACTATTCGATAATAAAAGATGAGGTAAAGAAAAAAGTGAAGGCTTTGATCTGTCTCGGCAAGGATAATGAAAAGCTCAAAGAGTCATTTGGTAATATATTGAATCAGATATACGAAACGCAGGACGTGAAGGAACTAGTGCACCGTGCACTGGATGTAGCGTCTCCGGGTGATGTAGTGTTGTTGTCGCCGGCATGTGCAAGCTTTGATCTTTTTAAAAATTATGAAGATCGGGGCAATCAATTCCGGCGTGCAGTGCTCGAGTTAAGAGATGAGGTTGAAGATGTAAAGGCATAACGTTTATCGGCGTATGAAGAAGATAAAGACATGGGTGGATGAAAACTTACAGGGAGATCGGGTGATCTGGGCGGTTGTCTTTGCCCTTTCAATGATAAGTATACTTGTGGTGTACAGTTCGATAGGAACATTGGCGTACAAAAGGACACAAAGTCCTGAGAGCTTTTTGATCAAGCATACGATAACCGTATTTGTTGGTCTTGCAGCAATGTGGTTTGCTCACAAGGTCGACTATTGCTACTATTCCAAACTTTCAAAGATCGCAATGTGGATCAGCATTCCACTGTTGATTTACACTTTCACGAACGGCGTAACTCTTAATGAAGCCGCGCGTTGGATTCAGGTTCCGATTATCGGATCATTCCAGCCATCGGACTTCGCCAGCCTTGCACTAATCGTCAATCTGGCTAGTATGATGTCGAAGAAGCAACAGAATATAGACGACATAAAAGAATCATTTATACCCATTCTGTTCTGGTGCGGAACCATCTGTGCGTTGATCGGACTCACGAACGTATCAACCGCGGTGCTGCTGTTTTGTACTTGCATGTTAGTGATGTTCATCGGCAGGGTGCCTGTTAGATACCTGTCAATGCTCGTTTTCGTCGGACTCCTTGCCGGAGCAATAGCACTTAGATTTGGTGACCGTTGGGAAACTGTGAGAAGCAGGGTTGTCGCGTTTGTCGAGAATAAAGAACTTCCTTTCCAGGCGAAGCACGGACGGATCGCCGTAGCTACAGGAGGATTTTTTGGAAAAGGTCCGGGCAACAGCGATCAACGTAACATTTTGCCTCATCCCTATTCGGATTTTATTTATGCAATAGTTATTGAAGAGTATGGACTTGTAGGCGGAGTAGTAGTCCTGGTGCTCTACCTCATACTGCTGCATCGTGGAATGAAAGCGAGCTATAACAGCGATCGTGCATTTGGTGGACTGCTGTCTGCGGGGCTGAGCTTCGACCTTGTGTGTCAGGCGATGGTGAACATGGGAGTAGTGGTAGGGTTGGGACCGATCACAGGACAACCGCTGCCTTTGATTTCAATGGGAGGCACGTCGATGGTTTTTACGGGCCTTGCAGTTGGAATCATACTGAGTGTGAGCCGAGGCGAGCAAGATCAGCGCTACGAGCAAAAGACTTCTGACGAAGTGAAGGAAAACCGAAATATTCAAACGGCAAAAGCAGCATGAGTGCACAGCAACCATATCGATTGATAATTAGTGGAGGAGGAACGGGCGGACATATCTTTCCAGCTGTCGCGATAGCCAATGAGTTCCGTGACCGTCATCCTGATGCTCAAATTCTGTTTGTTGGAGCAATGGATAAAATGGAAATGACGCGCGTACCCGAAGCCGGTTATAAGATCATCGGTCTTTGGATAAGCGGATTACAACGCAGGCTCACATTGTCGAATCTGTTATTTCCGCTGAAGATGATAGTTAGCTATCTAAAGGCAATTTCTATCGTGAGAAAGTTTAAACCTCATGCTGTAATTGGAACGGGCGGATTTGCCAGCGGACCGATCATGATGGCTGCCACCCGTCTGGGAATTCCTTCTGTCATACAAGAGCAGAACTCGTTTGCCGGATTAGCAAACAAACAGGTGGCTGGTAAAGTGAACAAGGTTTGCGTTGCGTACGATGGAATGGAAAAATATTTTCCAAAGGATAAGATTGTCGTTACCGGCAATCCTGTCCGCAAGGATATTCTCTCGGTCGGGCTCAAACGTGATAAAGCATTGAGTCACTTTGGATTTGACGCAAACAAGAGGACTCTCCTCGTAATAGGAGGAAGCCTTGGAGCACGATCCATAAATGAAAGCATCATTTCAGGAAT
>DATHIE010000261.1:0-3363 GCA_035316905.1 Chryseolinea sp.
CCAGTAAATTTTGCCAGCGACATTCTGTTGCTCGCTGGGGATTGCGACGTCGTTGGAATTGATGAAGCGCAGTTTTTTGATGAGGCCCTTATAGAAGTATGTAATAACCTTGCAAACAACGGCAAAAGAGTAATAGTGGCAGGCCTGGATATGGATTACGAGGGTAAACCTTTTGGCCCAATGCCCAATCTGTTGGCTGTGGCGGAATTTGTTACGAAAGTTCATGCGATTTGCGCGCAGACTGGTGAGCTCGCTTCCTTTTCATTTCGATTGATCGACAATGATGCTCAGGTGATGTTAGGAGAAAAAGGAGAGTACGAAGCACGGAGCCGGAAAGCATTTTTTGAAGGAATGAAGGCCAGAAAGAAATGAGAGTTTTCCGAAACGTCCTTTGCCATCGTTTTTATTTTATAGTTCTCACTACAATTCTTGTTTTATTATTTCAGGCACACATCGAGGGGATCGCGCAGAACATCGCTCTGGGAACGTGGCGCACTCATCTGTCCTACCATCATATTAGTTCTGTTACGTTCGGTGATCAAATGGTTTTTGCCTCTGGAAATCTCGGAGTCATGGTATTAGACAAGCGTGATAATAGCATAACCACCTATTCGAAAATTAATGGATTGAATGGAACCAGCGTTTCTTATATCGATTACGATAGTCAACTTAAACAGCTGTTAATTACCTATACCGACGGTCGGTTCGACGTTGTTACGGAAGAATCGGAAATCGTTGGATTTGACCCCACAAAAAATTCGACAGTAACGGGATCAAAGACGATCAATCATGTTTTTATCAACAATGGCTTGGCGTACTTATCTGCCGATTACGGAGTTATTGTGTTCGATATGAATCGAATGCTCGTGAAAGAAACATGGAGGGGTCTTGGCAATGCAGGCCAGACGCTGAAGGTCTTTCAAAGTACAATCCTTGGCGACAGCATATTCTTGGCGACAGGAAAGGGCGTGATTGCCGGAGCACTTAAAGACAACCTGCAAGATTTCAACAGCTGGAAACGGTTTGAGAGCGGCGAACTCAACGGAGCTGTGCAGCATGTTACCAATTTCAACAACACAATCTATTCTGGAGTGAATGCCTCGGGACTATTCAAGTACGTGGATGCACTATGGGTCAAAACATCTTTTCTTCAGGGGGCCACTTTCAAATCTATCAATTCATCGGAAGCCAGCCTTTTTGTCGCGGAGGAGAATGGTTTATTCAGACTAACAACAAGTGGCGACTTTATTCAAATTATGGATGAGCTAATCGACCTGCCAAATTTTGGTACGGAAGACGGCAATGGTAAGATTTGGATTGGAGATGGAAATAACGGCTTGGTTACAAACGCTTCTGGCGCATTTGTGAGCATGATTCCTAATTCTCCCTCAGGTGATAAGGTCGTTAATGTTACTTATCACGACAAAACTATCTATGCACTGGCTGGCGGATATTCATCAAATGCCGAGGCCCTGGGCAATTCAGGAGATATAGATTCTTTTCGCGATGGCGTGTGGGTAAATGGAGAATCAATTTCGCGCGACTTGACGGCTATTGCGTTCGACAAAAATTCAGACAAGGTTTTCATTTCTTCATTTGGTTATGGGATTGAAGTACGCGACGCAGGGGGAAATTCTGTTGTCTTCAATGAAAACAACAGTCCGTTGATAAACACAAATCCACCGGGGCCCTTTGTTAACATCCCCTCATTGGCGACAGGAGATGGCGGAATTTGGGTCACGAATTATGAATCACCAAAACCTTTACACTTCCTTGGTATTGACAATAACTGGAAGTCGTTTTCTTTTCCTTTCGAACAATCAAAATACCCAATGAAACTGGCCGTCGATTTTAATGGTAGTGTTTGGGTGGGACTGGATCCTTTTAAGGGAGGAGGGATTCTGGTGTTTAATGAAAAGGGCAACTCCTCAGTAATTTTGACAGACGCTACGGGATTGGGAGGCCTGCCCTCTAATTCCGTCAATTCGATAACTATCGACAGGGATGGAGCAGTATGGATTGGAACGGATTTAGGTGTGGCCTATTTCAATGAACCGATGTCTGTATTTTCCGGCAGTGTCAATGCAATCAAACCTATTTTTGACGGTCGGTTCCTGTTGAGAGATGACAAAGTTACTTCCATTGCTGTGGATGGTGGTAATCGTAAGTGGATAGGCACGGAGCGAGGCCTTTGGCTGTTTAATGAATCGGGTGAGGAAGTGATCCACAACTTTACGACGAACAACAGTCCACTGCTATCAGATGTAATTCGTGATGTGGAAGTAAATGGGGAAAGCGGGGAAGTGTTTGTTGCAACGGATGCGGGGCTGCTTTCCTACAGGTCTGACGCAACAGATAGTAAAAGCCAATTTGAAACCGTCAAAGTGTTTCCTAATCCGGTGACTGCGAACTTTGTTGGATCAATCGGAATCACAGGACTTGCAACGGATGCCCTAGTCAAGATTACGGATATTAATGGAAAGCTGGTCTGGCAAACTCGCGCAAACGGTGGGTCAGCAAGCTGGAATTTGCAGGATGTCAACGGCCGGCGCCCATCCACGGGAGTTTATATTGTCTTCGCTGTTACCAATGATGGCCACGACAGCGCTGTAGCAAAGATTGCTTTTGTAGATTGATTTAGCTCGAAATTCACGGAATGCTACATAAAACCCGCGGCGTTGTTTTCAGGCTCACAAAGTATGGTGAGAGCTCTATAATCGTGAATATATTCACTGAGGTGTTCGGGCTTCAGAGTTATATCGTAAATGGAGTTAGAACAAGAACAGCAAAAAGCAGGATTGCCTTGTATCAACCGCTGACACTACTGGACTTGGTGGTCTATCACAGAGAAAACGCAAACATCAATAGAATAAAGGAAGTAAAGTGCCTGCATCCCTATCAGGCAATTCATCTTGATATAAAGAAGTCTAGCGTGGCGCTCTTCATCAATGAAATCATCAACAAGACAATAAAAGAAGAAAGCCATGCCCAGGAGTTGTGCGATTTTATGATCAAGTCATTCGTAACACTAGACCAGCTGGAAAATCAGATTGAGAATTTCCATTTAAGATTCCTGATAAAACTAAGCCGCCATTTGGGTTTTGGCGCTTCCAACACCAATGAAATTCTTGGACCAAGACTTATTGACGAATCAACCGAGCAACTCTTAGTCAAACTCATAGAATCTGATTATCCTGATGTATTGATAATAACGAATCCTCAGCGAAGAGAACTACTGGATGTTCTGCTACGTTTTTATAGCGACCATGTCGCTTTGGGAGAGATACGGTCAGTACAGGTTTTACGTGACGTTATCGGGTAATTGTCGAATACCCGACAATAACATCAAAGTCTCTTAGCCAC
>DATHIE010000262.1:0-4774 GCA_035316905.1 Chryseolinea sp.
GATTTAGCTGGCTTTCCCATCGCAAACTTTTTAATTTTGTGATGGATCAATGGCAATTTAGAAACATTGTGCGCGTTGCTCTCAAGGCTTTGTTTTCATTCCGAATTGATCACTAGTGTTCAAAAAAGGAAATTTTGCAACATGCAGAACATCGAATGTAAAATGTAGTAGTTAGCTCCGATGGACACTAGGTTTGCACTTCCGATAGCTATCGGGAGATCACAAAAAAATGCCCCGAGAATTATCGGGTGGACGTCGTGGGTTACAAAAGGAAAATGGTGCGTGCAAGGTTGTTGGTGAAGAACACCAACAACGGCGTAGGGGTCACAACGGACACGAAGTTTGCACAAAGATCTCAAAGGTAAATGCGTCGTGGACTTCGTGGTTCTTAGTGGCCGTTGTGACCCTGCATTAATGAATTTGTTGCTAGCGCGCGGGATTCCAATGCTTATGCTTGAAGTGAAAGTAAAGCATTGAACCACCAATGAGAAAGGTACCTGCAACGGACATGACGTAGCCTGCAGATATAAAAAATTCCAGCCAGCTTGGTTCCGCGTACCCGAATACTTTCATCATTTCCTTGAACAACATAACCCCCATGCTTCCCAGGTAACCAAATGAGTCTGCGATGTAAATGAGAAAGCCCACCGTTCCGACATAATTGAATGCGGCAAGCAGTCTATCAAAGAAAATGCTATTGAAAGGGACGTATCCAAGATATAAACCGAGGCCAATCAGGATCATCCAGGCTGTGGGACCAATGATTTGTTGTTGAAATAGAAACGTACTTATGCCTACCGATATCATTCCAATCAAAATAATTGAATGATTGACCATCAGCGCGAGCTTGTTGTTTTTGATGATCATGAGACTTCCCATTACAACGAGAACAATAATAGAAACTGGAATCTCGGTCGTAGTAAAAATTTCGGGAGAATTTCCGTATCCAAGTGAGTCCCATACTTCTGCTGAAAAGTTATCGCGGAAATCACGGAAGATGGTGAGTAGTATATATGCCAGTGTAAACAGCACAATGCCGGGCCAGAATGTATGAACGAACTTTTTTCGTTCGTCAGTATTCATCGGTTGCCGTTTCGTCCGCATGGCCTCATCTTTCAAACTGGGAGGCGGCAGCTTGTCGAGCAACCAAATAAATAGGAGTAGGGGACCGACAAAGACACAACTGGTAACAAACGGCATCCATGTTTCTGATACGCCCCAGTCACGCATAATGAATCCGCCAACCGACTTTGCAAATCCCGCAGAAAAAATAAAACTCACAGATAATCCTGCGCCCAGCACCTCCGTGTACCTTCTGCCCTCGAGATATCCAAATACCATTCCCCAGACAAGTCCCAGTGGAAAGCCGTTGGTAAAAAGGAAGATAATGTTATACGGCCGTGGTACCAGCCCAAAGCATAACCACGATATTCCTGCGACAGCCACAGTAATTAGAATTCCTGCTGATCTTGATTTGGCTTTCAGCTCAGAGATCACTTTTATGCCTACAAATTTGGAACTGGCATAGCCTAAGGTCTGAAAGAAGACAAGCCACACCTTGTAGTCAACTGTCAGATAGCTTATGTCATCAAACGTGGCCACTGAAAATGTTTTACGGAAAGCATATACACAGGTGTAAAGGCAGAAGGCCATAGTGGTCGCATACAACGCAAACCAAAAACCACTCGTATTTTTTAACCAGCCGGTTATACGCGATTCAACGTTGGATACCATGCTTATTGAATGAGAATGCTTTCCATTTATTTTTGTGCAAAACGTTGACGAAGTTATATCCGATGTCCATCAGCAGGGCTGCAGTTTCAGGAAATTGATTGATTATATCTGACGGATGATGAGCATCTGAACTGATCGTGATAGGTACATTCTTGGCCTTCATCAGTTCAAGAATCCACGGGCTCGGATAGGTTGTCGATGATTTCTTCTGATAGATTCCGCGGGTGTTGACTTCCACTATGACTTTTTTTTCTGCGATCAAATCTATCGTTTTTTTGACCTCTTTCTGGTACCATTCTTCATCTTCTGAAAAAAACTTTTGCGCCGGATTCTGGATCTTAATCTTGTCCAAATGGCCAACGATGGTAGGACAAGAAGTATCGATCATCTCCCGGGTAAGTTCGAAATATCTTGAAACAACTGCTTTGATGTCGTTTTGAAAGATCTTTTCGAGTCCATCCAAAAACAGCGTGTGCATTCCATCAATTTCCCAGGGCCTTCCGTCGGAATACCGATCGACAAAATGAATGGATCCGATTGTATAGTCTAAGTCTTTTCTAAAATTATCGGGTGAGATAACACCCGGAATAAAATCCACTTCGAGACCTTTGTAGACCTCTATGTCAGAAGCGGAAGCTTTAAGTGCGTCGATTGATTGCAAGTAGCTGCTAAATTTTTCCGATTTCATACACCACAAACAGGGAAAATTGACAGGTGCATGAGACGAGAATCCAATACTCAGCATTCCTTTCGCCTTCGCCTCTTGAACGTAGTCGATCATTTCCGCTTTGCCATCACAATAATTAGAATGCATGTGAAAGTTCGACCACATAAGTTCAGGGAAAGTTCAGGCTTTAAAGTTGCAAGAAAAACAATAAAACACAACCTTAACAAATTCATAAAGGATAGTAACTCAATTGGCAGAATTGAATCATATTTTCGCGTTCCGTCAATTTTAACACTCAATAAATGGATCGCTCGGCAGACATTGCTATCGTAGGTGCAGGAATCGTTGGATTAGCGCATGCCTACATGGCGCTCCGAAAAGGATATAAAGTCGTACTGTTTGACCGTGAGCAGTTTGCTGTTGGTGCGTCAGTACGCAACTTCGGACTTCTGTGGTCGATTGGCCAGGAACCCGGAGTTGGGTTCGAAAGAGCGCTGCGGGGCCGCAAGCACTGGCAAGAGGTAGCGGAGGGCGCGGGCTTGTGGATCAACAATAACGGATCGTTGCATGTTGTTTTCAGTGAAGATGAGTTGACTATCCTGGAAGAATTCATGCAGCTTTATGGTGATTCGTCCTATCAATGCAGGCTGATGAAGCCAGCAGAGATTGTTGAAAAATATCCCGTTGTCAGAAAAGACAATCTGCAAGGTGGACTTTTTAGTGATACAGAAAGTACCGTGAACGCCCGTGAAGCAATTCGCCGGATCCCGTTGTGGCTTCAGGAAAAGTATGGATTGATCCTGAAGTTTGGCCACGCTGTTACTGAGATATCTGTTCCTCACGTAAAGACTGCGCGTGAGTCATGGCGCGCTGAAAAAGTTTTCGTTTGCAGCGGGGCCGACTTTGAAACATTGTATCCCGAAGTATTCGATCAGCATTCCGTAACAAAGTGCAAGCTTCAAATGCTGAAGGCTGTGCCTGAGAAAAAGTTTACTCTGGGCCCTACGTTGTGCGCAGGACTTACGTTAAGGCACTATGCAGCCTTTAATAAGTGTTCTTCTCTTTCTATGGTAGCTTCCAAGTATGATGCTGAATGCTTAGATTATAAGGATCACGGCGTGCATGTGTTGCTGGCACAGAATAACTACGGTGAGTTGATCATTGGTGATTCACACCACTATGCAAAGACACCTGAACCGTTTGATCGTGAGGACGTAAACCAACTAATCCTAAAATACCTGGATACTTTTACCTCGATCGGACCCTTCCACATTACAGAACGCTGGAACGGAGTATATCCGAAGGTCGCTGACAATTCCAGCCTGATATTGAACCCCGAACAGGGTGTAACCATTGTAACCGGTCTTGGCGGAGCCGGAATGACATTGAGTTTTGGCTTAGCTGAAGAACTGGTTGACGCACTTTAAGCCTAAACTTTACGTCTTAGTGTCTTTGCGGTTAACATACCCACTCCACCCTCCAAGCTCTCAAAGATCATCAAACCATTACCGTTGACGCCAGTGCTTCTTTGGATTCGTACTCTACTTCCAATACATGTTCAAGATCCGTGACAACGTTCATAAAGTTGATGTAAGCGTCGTACGGTGTATTATAATGGCTAAAGTATTTATGCACGTCTCCATCGTTCCAGTATTTCGTGGACATATAGTAGAAATGATCGGACGTTAATAATCTTGCCCACTCATCCAGCATGCGTTCGTCGTTCGTTTCCTTTACTCTTTTCTCCAGTCCGTAGATCCGCTCCATGGCATCATGCTGCAGGCTGTTGCCTAACCATGCGGATAGATCTCGTTCAATGTCCGCCCAGGAACTTAGTTGGTGCACATCGTATTCGCCACGGGTGGGATATGCAGCAATCACTTCTGAAGGCGTTTTGAAATTGAAGTCAGGATGCTTAAATATCTCCCCTGGCACATGAGCAAGAAAGTCGAAAATTCCGGTTTCGGGCCACTGATGTTCTCCAAACGTTTCGTAGTCCATAAACAGGTTGATGGTTTCACCGTTGCCTGCAGTTTGGTGTACCCAGTGCGCAAACTTGGTTGCAGTTAGTGGCCATTCTTTCCATTCTTTGTTGGAGAACCTGAATGCTATATCGTCTGATAGTTTGTAATTCTTTAAGAGCGAAATGATCTTGTTATTGCGCGGCGCATTGTACAAGAAGTTGGGGCTTCTGAAGCCGAGTACATGATCCAATCCCTCGCAGGCTATGCCCTTAAACCCGAGGCCAGAAACAAAATTGGCGATCTCATTATTATATATGAGCTCAGTGTTTCTGAACACCGTCGGAGTCTGGCCAAAGAGCTCTTCAATCTTTTCTTTATGCATGCCGACCTGTCGGACGAATTCGGTCTT
>DATHIE010000263.1:0-6393 GCA_035316905.1 Chryseolinea sp.
TGGAGCGCCCTATCTATTTTCTCACCGGCGAAGTACAAGGTCTTGGGAAATACAAGAATCGAACAAAAGGCACATCTTCAACGGCGGGTAAGTTCACAAGCGCTTTCGCGTTAGGTGCAACGTTGTTCAAAGACAAGGACGCCACCTATTCAGCAACCCTTGAGAGTAAAGCGTCTTCGTCTTACGCGTATGCCTTGAAGAAACCCGGCAACACACAAACATCGTGTTATGTTTCTCCATATTTCTATGAAGAGGATAATTGGGTTGATGACATGGAACTTGCCGCGGTCCAGCTTTATCATATCACAAAAAACAAACAGTTGTTGGATGAATCCTTTAAATATGCCGAGCAGGAGAAACAAACGCCATGGCTGGGAACGGATACTGCGGGCCACTATCAATGGTACCCTTTTATCAATGTCGGTCATTATGAATTGGCGAAGACTGCTGAGGGAAACACGAGGAAACAAGTAATACAGTTTTATCGCGATGGAATAAAAAAGGTTTGGGATAAAGGCAAACAGAATGCTTTCTATCGGGGTGTACCATTTATCTGGTGCAGCAACAACCTTCAGGCCGCGTTTGCAGTGCAATGCTATTGGTATAGGCAGCTAACGGGCGACAAGACCTACGCAGAACTCGAACAAGCAACGTTTGACTGGTTGCTGGGCTGTAATCCATGGGGCACCAGTATGATTGTTGGCATGCCGTCCAATGGTGATTTTCCAGATGATCCTCATTCTTCATTGAATTTTTTACACGGCTACCAAACTCTTGGGGCATTGGTGGATGGGCCGGTTTATGGAACTATCTATCGCAAGCAGCTTGGTGTTAGTGTTGTGCGAGGTGATGAGTATGCACCGTTTCAAAGCAGTTACGTTGTTTATCATGACGACTATGGGGATTACGTGACCAATGAGCCGACTATGGATGGAACAGCAAACCTTATCTACTTGTTGGCTGCTATGGAAAGCAACAAAGCTTTAAAAAAAAAGCCCTGACTTATGATCACGGAGGAATTGTAAGAGGAGACCTTTCCAAGAGGAAGATTGCGCTGGTGTTTACGGGGGATACTTTTGCGGAAGGAGGGGAGCTTATCGCCAACACCCTGAAGGCAAAAAACGTTGATGCGTCGTTTTTCTTCACCGGAAACTTTTATCAAAACCAGAAGTTCGCCCCGCTGATCAAAAGACTCAAATCAGATGGTCATTACCTTGGTCCCCATTCGGATAAGCACTTGTTATACTGCAGCTGGACAAACCGGGACAGTCTCCTTGTTAGTGAAGATCAATTCACCAAAGATCTTTTGGCTAACTATTCGGCAATGGAAAAATTCGGAATTAAAAAGAAGGATGCCCGTTATTTTATCCCTCCATACGAATGGTATAATGATTCAATTTCAAAGTGGACGATGCAGTTGGGAATCCAGCTGATAAATTTTTCACCGGGAACCAGGAGCACCTCAGACTATACAACGCCGGACATGAAGAACTATAGAAGCAGCGACGAGATAATGCAATCTATCAAAGCGAAAGACAACGATCTTAATGGATTTATTCTGCTGTTGCACATCGGCACCGATCCTGCAAGGACGGACAAGTTCTATCGACGGCTTGATGAACTGATCGAGTTCCTGCGATCCGGAAAATATGAAATCGTGAGGGTGGACGAGTTGTTGGATTGAATGAAATATTGGATTAGTATTGAGTTCTGATGACCAGGACTGACTCCGCTTCTAAAATAGGGTTATTGACGAGCACCGCTTTAGTAGTGGGGAACATGATCGGTTCTGGAATATTTTTGCTTCCGGCTGCACTTGCCGCTTATGGTGCGATAAGTTTTATTGGTTGGATTTGTTCATCAATAGGTGCAGTGGCGCTTGCGTTATTGTTTAGTCACCTTAGCAAGATGTTTCCCAATTCTGCAGGGGGCCCATATGCCTATTCGCGTGAAGGTTTGGGCGACTTTGCAGGCTTCCTCGTAGCATGGGGGTATTGGCTTTCTATATGGAGTACCAATGCTGCGATCGCAGTTACCTTTGTTAGTTATCTGACCGTGTTTATTCCGGCACTTTCTGACAACTCTTTCCTTTCAGTCGGCGCCGGGCTTTCTGCAATTTGGTTCCTTACATGGATCAATACCCGCGGCATAAAAGCGGCTGGTAGGGTACAGGTTATAACAACCGTGATGAAACTTACTCCCCTTGTGTTGGTAGCGATTGTTGGTGTGTTTTATATCGATATCGATAATTTTGTTCCATTCAATGCAAGCGGAGAATCAACATTTTATGCTATAACAGCTACAACTACACTCACTTTGTTCGCTTTCCTCGGTCTCGAGAGCGCGACCATTCCTTCTGAAAATATCAGAGATCCAGAGAAGACAATTCCACGGGCTACCATTATAGGTACTGTTTTGACGATCATGGTTTATATCCTCGGATCGATTACCGTTATGGGTATGCTGAGTCCGGAACAATTACAAAATTCAAATGCTCCTTTTGCTGATGCAGCTGCATTGATCTGGGGCGATCAGGCCAGGAGTTGGGTAGCCATAGGCGCAATTGTTTCAACATTCGGGGCGCTTAATGGATGGATATTAGTGCAAGGGCAAATACCGTTGGCAGCCGCAAGGGACAGACTATTCCCTCATATTTTCGGTGTCGAGAACAAAAAGAATGTACCGGCCGTAGGCATCGTGATATCAAGCGCCCTTATCTCGGCCCTAATGATGATGAACTTTACGAAGGGACTTACGGATACGTTCCAGTTCATGATCCTATTGAGTACCGCTATGGTGCTGGTGCCGTACCTTTTTTCGGCAGCATCTTATGGGCTTATATTGCTTCAAAATAAATTCTGGAAGAAGACCCTGATTACGAAAGTTTTGCTGGCGCTCATTGCGTTTATTTATTCGATGTGGGCGGTCATGGGATCCGGACAGGAATCCGTTTACTGGGGATTCATCGGTCTGATGGCAGGGATTCCATTTTATGTTTGGATGAAAAGGCCATCTCCAAAAGATCAGTCATAAGAATATGAAAGTAACTTGTCATTCGGAATACGGGAAAATAAGAACGTTATTCATTAAGAGCGTTGAGGCAGCATTCGTGGATGAAAGCACGCTTGCGGGTGAATGGAAAGGTCTGAATTTTTTAAGCAAACCCGATCTCAACAAATCAAGGAATGAATATCTGGGATTTGAAAGCTTGTTGAGACGGAACAATCCTGACATCTCATTTTTTCCTCATGATCGATCCGTTAGCATCGATTCCATTTATTGCAGGGATGCGGCTTTAGCTACCGATGCTGGCGTTATCATTTGTAATATGGGAAAGCCTGGGAGAGTGAACGAGCCGGAAGCGGAAAAACGAGCATTCGAAAGATCAGGTGTCAGGATATTGGGAAGTATTAAAAGCCCCGGAACGTTTGAAGGTGGCGATGCCGCCTGGATCGATGATAAGACCCTCGCGGTGGGTTATACCTACAGAACAAACGAAGCAGGGATACGACAGCTTGTTGCTCTGTTGGAGCCGCAGGGGGTTGAGGTTATTACGGTTCCGCTTCCACATTACAAGGGTCCTTCAGACGTATTTCACCTTATGTCGATAATTAGTCCAGTGGATCGCGACTTGGCTGTTGTGTATTCTCCATTGATGCCTATTCAATTCAGAAATGATCTCATCAAAAGGGGATTCAGTTTTGTTGAGGTACCTGACGAGGAATTCGAAAGTATGGGATGTAACGTTCTGGCTGTTGCTCCCCGGGAATGTGTTATGGTCAGCGGGAATCCGAAAACAAAATCTTTATTGGAAAAAGCTGGCTGCAAAGTGTTCGAATACGATGGCAACGAAATCAGTGTGAAGGGTGGAGGCGGCCCGACTTGCCTAACCCGGCCGTTACTTCGTGAGATTTAAGAAAGCCAGTTTGCTAAATTTTCATTTACAAAACCATCGTCGTAAAGATGGGGATAAGATTTGTGAATGCGGTCAATCTCTTCTGATTGTCCTGGAGACAGATGCTCATTTTCCTCCAGGCACAGGTTTGTATTAAGCAATCCTTGTCGGCGCAGGACCTCATTGATTCCAGTAATGCAGCCGTGATATTCATTAGCCGGGTCAAACACTGCCGCATTTGCGTCTGTAATTTCAACTCCGCGTGCCAGCATGGTTCCGATCGCCTTTGGATCGAGGACCTTCAGCTGATCCAACAGTTCAACAGCTCTCTTCGTCCAAAAAGCCCAGTGACCCAGAAGGCCACCAACGAATTTTTTTACGGCTACCTTTCCGTTGTGTTCGAAACGGTATGGCGTTAAAAGATCGGCGACTATGTTATCATCATTGCCTGTGTAAAGCGCAATGTCATCCACACGTTCAGATTGGCAAACAGCCCTGACAACATCAAGTGTTTGATAACGGTTAAAGGCTGCAACTTTAATCGCATGAACGTTATCGTTCGCGGCGAATTTCCTCCAGAAATCAAAACTCAATATCCTACCCCCGACAGCCGGCTGGAGATAGAAACCGAAGACAGGAATAATTTCTGAGACACGTGCTACTCTTTCAATCAGCTGTTCTTCCGAATAGCCGGGAAGTCCGCCATTGCTAAGCAAGCCGAGGTCATAGTTAAATGAACGCGCAACCTTCGCTTCACGCACGGCTTGATCCGTTGGTCCTGTAATACCAGCGACTTTGATGAATGGTCTTTTAAGCTTTGCACGCTCTACTTCTTCGGATGCGATACGTAAGACCTGATCAAATAAGTTATACTTCGGCAGCCGGATCTCGAATTGCGTCGTATGAACACCCACCGCAATACCACCCGCGCCCGCATCGATGTAATACCGGGTAAGGGCACGTTGATATTTTTCGTCCAGCTTGCGGTTTGTGTCCAGCGCTAACGGATGGGCTGGTATCACCGTGCCCTTATGCAAAAGGTCTTTTATTGTTTGAGGAAGAAGATTCATGTTATGTCAGAATTTGCCAGTGCGCTCCTGGAAATGTGTTGGCTTGTCGAGTTGTGATCCCCCAAGTTGTAGCCACTGGGCGGTCATCGAGATCATATCATTGACCGTAACCTTTTTGAATGGAAACGTCTGTTCCATTTTTGATGCGTCACTCAATAGTGCGGTCGGCTGTTCCTCGTTCTCGAAAACAGGGGTCACACCAAACAACTTTCCAAACTCATTCGCAATCCATCGTACTGAAAGGATAGTTGATCCGGTAACATTAAGAATTGTCGGCGGGGATGAACATAGCTTTAATGATCTTATTGCAATCTGATTGGCATCTCCCTGCCAAATGATATTCACATTACCCATCGAAAGATTAATCGGCTTCTGGTTTTTCACTGCCTTTGCTATTTCAAGTAAAACACCGTAGCGAAAGTCGATCGCGTAATTTAACCGGTAGATGACGACAGGCGTTCCGTTATGCTTTGAAAAGTATTCGAACATGCGTTCACGTCCGAGACACGACTGTGCATATTCTCCAATTGGAGCAACAGGATGTTCTTCTGACGGCCCTCGGCTGTTAATTGGCGTTAATGGATAAACGTTACCCGTGGAAAATACCACAATGCGCGAGTGTTTGAATTTTTCCGCAACACGTCCTGGCAAATAGGAATTCATAGCCCAGGTATGGGATTCGTTGCCGGTGGTTCCAAATTTTGTTCCCGCCATGTAAATTACGTTTTCTACGTCCGGCAACTCCTGAAGCGAGTTGTCATTCATCAGATCCATCGAAATGGTTTCGATTCCCTGATCGTTCATTTCCGTTTCGGCTGATTTGTTGCTGAAACGCGAGACGGCAATAACTTTTCTCTTCAGCGCTGCGGCGTCAACGGCTAGTTTCGTCAGTTTGCACAAGCTTGGCCCCATTTTTCCACCAGCTCCCAAAATCAAAAAGTCACCGTTAATAGCGCGGACATCATCAACGAATTCATCGTTGATCTGATACATTTTTTTATCCAGGTCTTCCAGGGTCATATACAGCTTCGTTAGAAGGCTCCTCAATATCCGAATGAGGATTCTACTTCTTTCTTTTTTTATTTGAAAGGTAATTAAATGTCGTAGATTTTCCGCTGTCATCCAGAACACCTTCTGCGAGTGTCATTCTGTGCGCCTTTTCTCTGCGGGTATCATTCTGAGCGCCTTCTCTCTGCGAGTGTCATCCTGAGTTGAACACCTTAGACCAAGGAAAAAATTGGGTTATGACGTATGTTGCTTACGCAAAAAAGCATAGCAGCTACAAATCCCGTTTTGCGATTGGTGCCTGAAGAGCCCGTTCCTGAGTTTGGGACTGTTGTTTTCTGAAAAAAATATTATCGGGTTGCTAATGGGAACATTAACAACACCATGTTTGTAAGCTTATACTTTCTTCATCCAGCAACAGAG
>DATHIE010000264.1:0-24120 GCA_035316905.1 Chryseolinea sp.
AAAGACGGCCCTTATGTTTACTACAATGACGTGGGGCAATTGGTCCGTGATACGACCCAAGGCCCTGCCGGATCGCACGGAAAGCAACACATCTTTACAGTTATTGTCCGCGACAGTTTGCATCCAGTAACACAAGGCATGCCTCCACAATGGATGCACGCTCAGGATGAACTTTACGAACGACTACGAGGACCGGCTGAAAACCTGCATGTGCTGGCAACTGCTTATTCGGGTGGCCAGGAAAAAAGTACGAACCGTCACGAGCCGATGATCATGACTATTGACTACGGAAAGGGACGTGTCTTTCATACACCGATGGGACATGCTGACTACTCTATATCGTGCGTTGGTTTTATTGTTACCTTCCAGCGTGGCACAGAATGGGCAGCAACTGGTCGAGTTACCCAGACTCTGCCTCCGGACTTCCCGGGGGCAAATGCCGTAAGTCAGCGAACCTGGGCAGATAAAGCACCGTGATTCACCGCCCTTAGTTTTGACTTGTATTAAACAACTCCTTCTAACATTAATGGATTGTTTTGGTTTTTGATAATGAGGGTTTAGTTAATAGCAATGAGTAGAAATGTTTAGAAATCTTTTATTAACGGGGTTGGGAAGTTTCCTGACATGTGCATCATCGTTGGTCTTACATGCACAACAAAATGAAACTGCCTGGTTTAAAGATGTTACGGCAACGCATGTACCCGTTGACGGAAGAGAACATGCGCTGGATGTGGTTTTCCTGGATGTGGATGGTGATCGTGACCTGGATGCGATACTAGCATTGGAATCGGAGCCCAACCGCTTATACCTGAATGATGGTAAAGGAAAATTCACATGGAAAAAAGCTGCTTTTACAGAAAAGGGTCACGATTCAGAACATGTGCGTATAGCCGATTTTAACAAGGATAGTATAGCAGACATTATTTTTGTAGCAGAAGACGACCAGACACACGAGTATTACATAGGCAAAGCCGATGGAACTTTTATTGACGTAAGTGACCGTCTGCCTGCTAGAAGTGAGGGTAATGGTCTGGATGCGGGTGATATCAACGGCGATGGACTACAGGATCTTATTATTGGTAATTCCGGTTCCAAGGCACAGAACTTTTTATGGATCAACAATCCTGAAAAACCCGGGCAATTTACTGATCATACTACCGATGGTCTACCCGCTATTGATGACCAAACTCAGGCGGTCAAACTCGCTGATTTAAATGGAGATGCTACACTGGATTTGGTAGTTGGCAATGAGGTGCCGCCGAATCGTTTGTTTTTCAACGATGGTAAAGGAAAGTTTACTGAACACTCGGAAAAACTTGAACTGCTGGTACCGTTGCATACCCGCGATGTGTTGGTGTTTGATGCGAACCGAGACGGAAATACGGATATTTTATTCATCAACCTTACTAGTAACGGGGGTCAATGGGATAAAGATCCTACACCCCGTTTACTGATAAATGATGGCAAAGGGAATTTTAAAGATGAAACAGCCAAAAGAATTCCGTCACAGAAGTTATCTAATTATTCGGGTACTGTTTTAGATTTTAACCACGACGGTTACGTGGATATTATTTTAAGCGCTGTTAAAACTCCACCCTTCGAACCTGCTCAGGTGCAGGCTTTGCAGAATGATGGTAAGGGCGTATTTACCGATGTAACCAGTAAAGTAATTCCAGGCATAACGGTATGTCGCGGATGGGGTATTGCTGTGGGAGACGTAAACGGTGATGCTGTACTGGATATGATGATTGGTGGCCGGGGATCGCAGGTTCGTTTATTGCTTGGACGAAAATGAAATTAGATCGGGTCGATTTTATAAGCTGAGATCTGGCACAGTATAATTTATTTAAATACTGGACCTCTGAAGTATAAGAACTTACTTAGTGCTACTTGATGGAAAAGATTTCTGAACTTGAAGTTTGGCAGCGGGGACCGATCGACGGTGTCCCTGCTCTTTTGCAACCCGTGGCCCATGCGCTTCTGCAAGCAGTTGAAGATGTCGACAAAGAGATCAGCGCTTTCCCATTAGAGCTGCTATGGAAAAAACCAGGAGGTGTGGCATCGGTTGGTTTTCATCTGAAACACTTGAAGGGGGTAGTTGATCGGCTATTTACCTATGCACGGGGCGAAATGTTAAATGATGCACAAACACACGCTCTAAAGGAAGAACCATTTGCCGGTGAGGCAGATTCAGTCCAACTCCTGGCCGATAAGTTTAGAGACCAGGTGGCTACTGCAATAGATCAATTGAAGACCATAGACGTCAATACGCTTACTGAAAAACGTCGGGTCGGCAGGAAACAAGTCCCGTCAACGGTGATTGGATTGCTGTTCCACTCTGCAGAACATATCCAGAGGCACGTCGGTCAGTTAATCGTAACTGCTCGGATTTTGAAGGCCTTTTCATAGTATTCGGATTGGAACTTAGTCTTGGCTTCTTCGTTCGCTTGTCAACTTGGCTTGCTTTTGCGATCGTGGTTGTGGGTAGTGAAGTGATTTCAACTTGGATGTATTTACGAAAGTGTCTATTTTAATTTTCGTGCATTGGAGTGTTGTATGCAATCAGTTTGAGGTTAAGGATAGTGGTATTGGGCCAAAAATATTAGATAGGATATGAGAATATTTTTATTGGTTATTTTTTCTTGCTTCACTTTCGAGAAGATCCAGGCTCAACAATCGTACGCAGATAGTTTAAAGAATGTTTTTCTATATGCAAAAGAGGACAGTACCAAAACTTTTGCCTTATACCGGCTCTCATGGTATTATTCCTTGCTGTATCCTGACTCAGCGCTTTACTATGCCGACAAACTTATCCAGCTATCAACCGAAGAAAATCATTTACCCAAAGCGCTAGGGTATATATGCAAGGGTGAAGCGCTTGACAGGGTTGGCAGCTATCCTGAAGCGCTTGAGGCAGCTTTCCAGGGTCTTGAAATTGCCAGGGCACTCAATTCTCATCGATCATTTGTTATGGGTAGAGCCTATTCGCTGATCGGACATGTGTACCATATGACGGGAAATAGCAAAGAGTCTGTAGGATATTTTCATAAAGCGTTGCCCTTGTTGGAGGCATCTCATGAATATTCCGAAGATCTTTGCTTGGCCCGTTTTAGTATGGCTTTTAGTATGCTAGCGACCGGCAATAAAGACTCTGCACTGTATTATGTAGGAAAGGCGAAGTCAATGTATGCAAACCCGCTGAATCAAAGAGACCCTGGCCCCTGGCTTTGCCTTATCAATGGAACTATCTATCGAATGGAGGAAAATTATGATTCCGCAGAGTACTATCACAGAGAAGGAATTAAGGTAACTGAAAAATTTAATGCGCCATTTGCCGGGGTTAATTTTTATGTCAACCTCGCCGATATTCTTTATACGAAGAAAGAAATGGACTCTTGCATTTATTATGCACAAAAATCACTGGCGCTGTGTCAAAAATACAAGTATAAGAACTTTGAAGTTGGTGTAAGTGGGTTCCTCGCAAGGGTATATGACAAAATTGATGTCGACAGCGCCTATAAATATTTCAAGATCATGGTTGCTGCCAACGAAGAGGTGAATAATGCAAACAGGGTACGGCAATTTCAAAAGGTAGGTTCTGATGCAGAAAAAAGAGAGAAAGAGCTCCAGGATGCAAAAGCACGATTTCGAAATAGCCTTAAGTTGTACGCGCTGATTACTCTCCTGTCTTTTTTTGTACTTATAGCAATCATATTTTGGAGGAACAACCGGCAGAGAAAAAAAGCAAACACCTTATTGATAGAAAAGAAAGAAAAATTGGAACACACGTTGGCGGAATTAAAGTCCACTCAGGACCAGCTTATCCAATCCGAAAAAATGGCTTCTTTGGGTGAACTCACCGCTGGCATTGCTCATGAGATTCAAAACCCATTGAATTTTGTTAATAATTTTTCTGAAGTGAACGAAGAACTACTCAGAGAATTAAAAACAGAAGCTGAGAAGGGAAATCTAGACGATGTAAAAGCAATTGCAAATGATATAGCTTTAAATTCGGAAAAAATAAATCATCATGGTAAAAGAGCCGATACCATTGTAAAAGGAATGCTGCAACATTCAAGAGCCAACAGCGGTCAAAAAGAACCAACCGATATTAACAAGTTAGCTGATGAATATTTAAGATTGGCTTATCACGGATTGAGAGCAAAGGACAAATCGTTTAACGCAAATTTTAAAACCGAACTTGATAACAGCATTGGAAAAATAAATGTGGCGCCGCAGGAAATGGGAAGAGTGATTCTAAACCTGATCAACAATGCCTTTTATGCAGTAAATGAAAAGCAGAAACAAAACTTAAACGGCTACGAACCGACAGTCACTATAACAACGGCTAAACGAAATGGAAAAGTTGAAATAAAAGTTAAAGACAATGGTATTGGGATTCCGCAAAAAATACTGGACAAAATCTTTCAACCCTTCTTTACCACTAAGCCAACTGGACAGGGCACGGGATTGGGTTTAAGTTTGGCCTATGATATAATTACTAAAGGGCATGGTGGAGAGTTGGGAGTGGAAACGAAAGAAAGTGGAGGAAGTGAGTTTATTATTTGGTTGCCTTTAACTTAAACAACTTTCAACGAAATGAGTATTGATAAGCAGCTATTTGCCGATACAAAATCTTCTCAAGACTGATTCTCAGAACGTTTGGGAGGTCGCGCAACAAACTACCACCAAAAATTACCTAAGCATCGAGGGAAAAAACTAAACATCCCGAAAGATATTTTTAGGTGTTTGTGCGAGTAACAAAGGTAGATATTCGCGAGCAGAACGTCAATAATTTCTAAGAATCAACACACCTCAAGCTTCAATCAACATGATGCTTCTAAATCACAGACACAAACATTTGATTTCGATAAATCTGCCTTGTGAGATTTTTCCTGCGCCTGGCGTCTCTATATATTGGCTACTGTATGGTATGTAGTGTCATTCCTTCTTTAAAGAATCTACCGGATTTGCTCTGGCAGTAGTATATGTTTTTTGACTCACGGTTAATGTTGAGATGACGATAAGGATTAACACCGGGATTATAAACAGGTCAACACCAATATGGATTCGCGTAGCGTAATTGCTCAACCATAACCCACCCCAATACCAAATCGCGGGAATTGCAACCAATGTTGCCAGTGAGATGGGAACGAGATATTCTCTGGATAGTAGCAATACTAAATGGCGGACATCGGCTCCAAGTACTTTCCGGATGCCAATTTCTTTGACCCTTAAAGTTGCCGAGAAGGAAACCAGCGCAAAGAGTCCTACACATGCAATTAAGATCGCCAACGTCGCAAAAGAAAAGAATATTTTCCCAAATTGAATTTCAGATTGATACTGTCTATTGAACGTATCGTCTGCAAAAAAATATTCAAAAGGCTGATCAGGATAAAATGATCGAAAGGTAGATTCTACTTGCGCAAGGGATTCGGTGATATCAGACATACTCACCTTGACTGAGAGGTAGGGGTTTTGTCTCACATCCGTAAGACCGATCACATAGGGGACATGCGGTTCTTTCAGGGAGTGCCAGTTAAAATTGTCAACTACGCCAACTATTGTTTTTTGCTCGTTTCCGATCACAAGTTTTTGTTGTATCGCGTTTTCGGGCGAGTCGAACCCAAACGCATGAAGAGCTGACGCATTGATGATCACGACTTCTTCTTCCTTCATATCTTCAGTAAACGAACTTCCTGCAATGAATTTCAAACCGTAGGTCTCTGAAAAACCCAGGCCGGCAAAAATACTTCTTGTGTATGGGATATCATTTTCGGATTGTCCAAACCTTCGATAAGGATTTACGCCAAACTGGCCAGGTACCACCGTTGAACTGGTGATCGCAGAAATCACATGAAGGTCACGCACTGCATTACTAAACGAAGTAAAATTAGACCGCACAACAACCGAGTCAACCGCAGTTTGTTGGGTTCTTAGCACTACTATTTTTTCCAATTCCATGCTCAACTCCTGATCCTTCATGAAGGAAGTCTGCCTGTAGACCAGATAAGTACCTGCGATGAGCAGGAGGGATGTCAGAAATTGAAACACGATCAGGCTCTTTCGCAAGTTCACATTTCCACGCCCTATAGTTTTAGTAGCGCCTAGCATGCTGATCGGTTTGAAAGCAGATAAAACAAAAGCTGGATACAGTCCCGAAAGCAATGAACCAAAAAGGATAAGACTTATAAACCAAAACCAAAATATATGGTTTTGCAACAGACTCATTTGTATTTCCTTTCCGATGATGTCATTCAGGAACGGTAATAGCAAATAGGCAAACCCAATTGCCAGGATCGCAGATATTAGGTTGACCAGCATCGACTCGAAAATAAACTGGCTGATCAATTGGTTTTTAAAAGCCCCAATGGATTTTCTCACCCCAACTTCCTTTGCTCTTAACATTGATCGCGCAGTAGAAAGATTGATGTAGTTGGCCCATGCAATGAAAAGAATAAAGAACGAGATGATTGAAAAAATTCGGATGTTCTGCATGTTGCCTGTGCTTGTGATGAATCCCGCATCAGAGTAAATGTTGGATTTCATGTAAATGTCAGCGATCGGCTGCAAGATCACGTTCTTGGCAATTCCGTTGTCATCGTGTTGCGCAATTAATCCGTTTAGTTTTTGACGAACTAAATCAAGATCAGTGGATTCACCCAGGGTAAGATAGGTAGCTACTGAAAATCCTTTCCAACCACCGTTTTCCTTAACGGCACCTCCCCACCCAACTTCAATATAGTTTTCAATGGGAACCAAAAAATCAAACTGCTGATGACTATTCACCGGTAAATCTTCTAGCACGCCCGTGACGGTATAGTCACCTGGTGATGGAGGACCATTGATCTTTAAAGTCTTGCCAATTGGATCTTCATCACCAAAATATTTTCTGGCTGTCTTCTCCGTGATAGCAACATTGTATTTGTCATTAAATAGCGATTTTTGGTTTCCCTTTTTTAGCGGATAATTGAACATCTGAAAAAATGACTTGTCGACGAAGAGCAGGTCATTGACTTCTTCATGAAAGATCAATTGGTTTGCCGGATTCGTGACGATTGCTCCCCTGTTGAAGCGTTGCTCACGCATAAACTGCTTAACCTCATGAATTTCTTCCTTCGCGCTCACTCCGAACGAATAGCCAATGGAAGGAGAAGTTTTCTTAAGGTCAGTATTAACTTCTTCGATGATTACCCGATACGTATTTTCATAGTTGTCATGAAACCGATCGTAGCTCAGTTCAAAGTAAATGTATTGACAAATCACAAGGCAGACGCCCATACCAACGACCAGGCCCAAGATATTCATGAATGAATACACCTTATTCTTGGCGAAATTTCGCAGAAACGTGTGTAGGTAATGTCCTGTCATTATTGTTGAGTTTTGTTGCCTGAACAAGGGGAGTGATGAAAACCCCAATAGAAGATGAATCACATCTACCCAATACATGAATGTCGCATACGCTTTACCTCGCGATTCAATTCTGTTTCGGTATGCTTCCTTCAAATCGCCAAGGAATTCTTCATGCAACTGGCCTCGGATAGCTTTTGATAGAAGCCATTTTGCCAGTCGTGGAACGTTGTCGTTACTATTGATGCGCATTACATACCTGTTGATGTTTTTCCATTATAATCCCATCTTCAACTGAGGAATTAACCTCCACATTTTCTTGCGTACGTCTTGAGCCGAGCGTAACTGCTTCATCCCAGCAGCGGTAATCTTAAATAGGCGTTTTCTTCGATCACCTCGTTTATCTGTGTTGCCACCCATTTCTGAGCGAAGCAATCCTTTGTCCTGCAGGCGATACAGAGTAATGTGGACGGCTCCTAAAAGAATTGTTCTACCGGAATGCTTTTCGGCCTCATTTTTCACAGATATTCCATATGCTTCTCCTTCCATAATGCATACTGCCAGAAGGACTAGCTCTTCAAATTCCCCTAAAGACTTATTTTCCATTAGTTATACAATGTATGTTATACAAAGTTATAAATAATAGGCACGATTCAAAGTCGGGAAAGCAGTAGCACACCACTCATATCTTACTTAGAATCGATGAAATATGTTGATCTCAGCTTATTTTTAAGAAATCCCGATCATTTTGAATCTCCTGTACGTCCAAATTGGAAACAACAACACATGGAGATGTTAAAACACAAAGTAGCAGTAGTATTTGCAGCGTCTGGGCAAATTGCTGGAGCCGTTGCCAGGTCATTCGCACAACATGGTGCAAAAGTCTATGTTACTGGCCGTAATCTAAAGGCGGTAATAGACCTTGCCGATGAGATAAAAGCAGCAGGCGGCCAGGCAGAAGCAGGCAAAGTGGACGCGTTAAATGAGACCGAGATTGATTCCTATTTGCAAAAAGTCATTACAGACAATGGAAATTTAGACGTTGTATTTAACGGGATCGGAAGCTATTACAGGGACGCAGGTAGCGGCATACCTTCCACAGTGGCCACCTTCGAGCAATTCCTAAATCCCTTACAACAGATCTGTGGCTCGCAGTTCCTTACTTCAAGAGGAGCCGCAAAACACATGATGCAATCAGGATCAGAAGGCACTATCTTGCTATTTAACGCCTCAATGTCAAAAACCGTTTGCTTCAGCATGTGCAGCGATTGAAGGATTAACAAGGGTAATGGCTGCTGAGTTTGGCAAGCATGGGATCAAAGTAATGTGTATTTGCTCTGGCGCCATTTATGAATCGCATAAGATTTCAGAAATGATCAATGACCTTTCACAGCAATTAGGTATTGCAAGGGAGGACATGGTTTCACAATACAAAAAATTCGATATCCTGAATTCAGGCCCATCGTTGGAACATGTAGCTGAGGCAGCCGCTTTTTTAGCTTCGGCAAATGGAATAGTATTCAACAGTCATATTATTGATGTGGATTGCGGAAAACTCAATGTATTGTAATATCTGGCTTTAACCCCTTATGATTTTAGATCAAATTGAACTTATGGAAAGAGAAGAAATTCTAAAGAAAGCACTCTCAGGTGATATCAATTCCTTTCAAACACTGTTTACTGATTTTCAACCACAATTGAGATCATATCTTTATCGTCTGCTTACTGACCGAAACGATGTAAACGACTTGACACATGATGCCTTCATCCGGGCATTTGATAAGATTGCAACATTCAAACAGGAATCCTCCCTTAAAACCTGGGTATTCAGAATTGCGACCAACCTGGCCTATGATCACCTGAGGCAATTAAAGCGATGGCCTGCTGACGCACAGGATCGGGGAGCGACTCTGGCTATTAACACGCCAGAGATCGGTCGAGCATTCTTTGCTGTTCATCAGACCTCTAAGGCGGGAGCGTATGAGATGAAAGAACACATCGACTTTTGTTTCACTTGCATTTCGAAAAGTTTGCCTATTGAAAACCAGATCGCGCTGATCTTAAAAGATGTGTATGAGTTTTCTGTAAAAGAGATTGCTCATATCCTCGAAAAAACTGAAGCAATAGTCAAACACCTTCTGGTCAACGCAAGAGATACGATGACAAACACTTTTGATAACAGATGTGCCCTTGTAAACAAAAATGGTCCATGCGATCAATGCAGTCAGCTGAACGGAATATTCAATGCTAAGCAAGAACAGCAAGAACAACGGATGAAACTTGACTTGGTAAAGGGATCAACAAAGTTTGATCGCGAGGAGCTTTTTAAAATGAGGACAAAACTCGTAAAAGCCATTGATCATTGCACAGTTCAGGAACCGATTTGCATGATATCATTTTCAGATGCACCAAGACAGCTATAGGTGAAGTGAATAATTTTTTTGATTCACCTCACGCTAAGGCAGACTAAATCCGGATTGGGTCAAGGACCGGCTAGTGTTTAATCAATTAAATAAGACAACATGAAAAAAATTACTTTTATAATATCTATTTGCTCTTTGTTACTCAATCAACAAACTATTGCACAAGAATTGAAATCCGAATTCTTATTTGATTTGGAAATCAAGCTTGATCCGCCTCAGGTAGTGGGGCCAGTCTTAAAGGGAACAAGACTAATTTCTCCATTTAAAGATGGACATGTAAAGGGTAACAAACTAAATGGCAAAATACTTGATGGTGGGGACTGGGGACTTATAATTGACTCCACAACTTTTAAAGTAGACAGTCGTGCCACGTTACAAATGGAGGATGGCACTCTTCTCTACATTACCTACTCCGGATACAGTTATGCGAGTGCAAAGGTCGCTGCTTTGATCGGTGCCGGTAAGGGCGGGGAACTTTCCCCTTCTGACTATTACTTTAGAACAAACGTAACCTTCGAAACCAGCAGTCCTAAACATTCCTGGCTAAATCATATTGCCGCAATAGGCGTGGGTCGTTTTCCTGCAGCTGGTAAGGTCGTCCTTCGAGTCTATGTAATTAAGTAGCTGAAACATGGAAGTTAGTCAGAGAACATGAACCGAAGAAATTTGCAAAAGCGCTGGACGCAGTGGATAAAAAAGGAAATATGAAAATGTTGCGGTAACAGAATTGGTAAAAATAACCTCACTAAAACTGTAGATTTCTTCCGACAATCAAAGATCTACTCCGGACTAAGATTATCAACTACTTACGGACACAAAACTTCGAAATAATATTCCTTAACAGGTCTCCGTTGTAATCGCGCCTGATCTCGCCCAGATAATGCCGTATTTCCAGCTCCAAAAATTCTCCTATTGTTCTAGACTCTATCGAGTTTCGAACTCTACTTGAAGCTTCTTTCTTTTGTATAAACACAAGAGCACTTTTCCCTGTTGAAAAGCATCCTTGTGTTTACATCATTTTAATTGTTAAAGGGACTTCAGGTATTCAACCAAATTATCTCTTTCAGTTGATGTCAAACCCAATTGGAAATCATCATTGTAATGATTGACAACATCATTAAGCGTTGCATAGCGACCATCGTGGTAGAATCCGCCTTTTGTTCTTGCATATAAACCTCTCAATGGAGTAGTCCGATATTTTCCTGTAGGCGACCTGCTTGCTTCATAGTCATCGATACCCATCTCTTCAGGAGTATGCAAAACATTGTCCGCAAAAATAGGAGCCTTATGGCAGTTTGCACAATTTGCCTTACCGGTAAATAGCGCTTCGCCAAGGTCTGCAGATGCCTGGTCGTAACTACCTGCCGGAGGAACAGGGGGGTCAAGCGACAATTGATATTCTCTTAATGCCGGTAATTTAGAAGTTACTAAATCATTGCTGACTGTGACATTGTACAAACCATTTTCGGTGGCGACCGGATACTTCGCAGCATCATTTATCCTGGGATCGGAAAAGTTACCTGTGCCATGCATTTCGTTTACTGCCACCATATTATTCCAATAGGATAAGCTACCCCATCCTGTATAGGTAGTAAGTTCAATTCCTTGCATGCCGTATGCAGAGGGTATCAAGTCAGGCTTAATTGTTCCGTCAGGGCGTTGCGCTTGTCCATCTAAAAACAAAACAGCATCATACTTACCAGGTCCCCAGGCAGCAAGCACAGTTTTTAATGTCGCCACATCCACATCCAGCAGGTCGCCAACTGGTTGAAGATTATCACTGAGGGAAAGGATAGCACCTACATTCAGGTCTCGGTTTGCCCATCCATCCAGCCGTTTTCCAATTCCTGGGCTAAAAGAATCATCTACCGTTGAGTGACATACTGCGCAGGTTACGCCCAATGAAATTAGTTTGCCATCTGTATTAAAGCTTCCTTTTAGTCCTACTACCGCATTGAGCTCCAATAGGGCTACCGTAGTAGCGGGGTCGTTTAGATCCACGTCTCCGTTGTTGATGCTTGTAACCAAACTGGCGGGCAGCGCTTCAGCATCCACTTTTAAACCAACCGCCAACGCTGTGGCTGGACTAACGCCAGAACCAAAACCTCCGTTAGCGCTACCTAAAATGGCTTTGTCGATGTGCAAGACATCAGCCCAAAAACCTTCATCTCCAAACGTATAAAATCTAAAAATTTCCTTACCCTCTGCGACGAGCGTAGGATCAAGTTCAGGTTTGTCCAATGGGGGGTTAGACTCATCATCATCGTCACATTGCGTGAGTGTAGTCATAATTAATAATGACATTACACCAATCATATATAGATACTTCATAACTTATATTTTTTTCAACTGCACATATTATATTCCTTAGTAGTTAGATGCAGATAAGTATGAAGGTTACAAGATTTATTTTTTAGGTAAGACCGGAAGGGGATAACTATACCCACAAAATATCGTAATGCCTGGAATTACTGTATAATAAGTTCCACAAGTTTGTAACGCACCTTTTGAATGCAGGTCGATTGAATAGAAAGCCAGGTTTATCCAAAGTTTATTTGTGTCGGTTACTAATCGACATCAATCTGGGATACATAATGGATGCAGACAAGGTAAACTCTTGAGCGATGTCCGGGCTCGTCATCTCCTTAGCGATGAGGAGATTCTTTGTTGTAAGTGTGAATACACTTGAACTGAACGGCTTGAGATATATGTGTCAGCACTAGCCGCCAAAACGGAAAGTAATATTCACTTTTTTATTTATTTTGGAGAAAATCTAGCTTCCGATGCGTTGTGTTTTACTGGTTGCTTTGCCGGTTATTGCCTGTTGTGGTCTCTATGCCCAAGCCCAACCGCCATTTCAAAAGATCAAAACGCAACAAATTAATTTGCGAGACCAACAGGACCAGCCCAGGGTATTGCAATTCGATCCTGCAAATTTCAAAAAAGGTCCGCATGTCAGCGATACAGCACGTGTGATTATCAAATTGCAGTCGGCCTCATCGCAACGCATAGGTGTAAGTGCAGCATCTGGTGTTGATTCTCAGCACCGGCTTTTTTATGACGATCTTGCCAAACTTACTGCAGAATCGGCTGGTCGACTCACAAACGAAATACAGACTGTTGTTCACTACGAATACCGGGCAGCATTCAATGGTTTTGCGCTGACCACGTCTACTCGAATTGTCGAACGCATTAAAAACTTACCGTACGTAACAGCAGTTCTTGAAGATAAACTGTGCAAAGTCTCGAGTGAAGAAAGCAATACGGTGATCAGGGCGCAACAAGCACGGCAGAGTTTCGGCACAACAGGAAAGAATATCAAGATCGGCATAATCGATACGGGAATCGATTATACCCATCCGGATCTTGGCCAGGGATTTGGCCCTGGATTTAAAGTGGTGGGTGGTTATGATTTCGTCAACAATGATCCAGACCCAATGGATGATTTCGGGCATGGAACACATGTTGCTGGAATTGCCGCGGCAAATGGGGCTACCTATAAAGGGGTTGCCCCCGATGCGCAGCTTGTCGCGTACAAAGTACTTGGCAGTGATGGTTCGGGATACGACTCCTGGATACTCGCTGCCATTGAGCGCGCACTCGATCCTGATCAAAATCCGGCTACAGACGACGCCCTCGATATTGTTAATATGAGTGTGGGACGCATGCCAGACGCTAGTGAACCATTGAGCGAAGCTGTTAACAGCGCTGTGGCAAAGGGGGTTGTTTTCTGTATAGCAGCCGGAAACTCTGGGTTATATTTTGGAATTGGCACTCCCGGAATCGCTGCGAACGCGATAACTGTCGGTGCAACTGATAATGACCTCAATACTGCGTTTTTCAGTTCCAAGGGCCCCACAGAAGATCTCCGGCTAAAACCCGAAGTGGCGGCCCCCGGTGTTGCAGTAACATCCACTGTTCTGTCGCACGGTTATCAATCTATGGACGGCACTTCTATGGCCTCGCCGCATGTAGCCGGGGCCGTTGCCCTGATCCTGGAAAAACATCCAGACTTCACACCCGCGATGGTCAAATGCTTATTGATGACAACTGCCCAAACATCGCCGAGTTCTTCTTCATCGTGGGAGCAAGGCGCCGGTGTGATCGATGTATTTAAAGCACTAAGTATATCATTTATGATCAGCTCCGGATTCCTGAATTTTGGACTTGCAGATGCAGCATCGATCAATAAAACACAAAGCTTCTCAATAAGAAATAACTCAGCTGTCACTCAATCATTTAATCTAACGAGTGAGGGGGAGCTCAACTCATCACCATTCGCTTTGATGATTTCGCCTTCACAACTCACGCTTCAGCCAGGTGCAGAACAACTAATAACAGTCACGTTAACGTCCTCGGTGGCTGTCGCATTGCAAAATTTCCCTGATACGTATACGGGAAGGATATACGTCTCTAACGGTCAGACTATTGCAAAGATTGAATCTGTTATCATGAATCCCCAACATACAGATATCAGCTATGAAGGTCAACTGCCGGACAAATTCATAGTGCTAGGCGTTGAAGGGTCAACATATTGGGTTCCATATGTCCCGCGCCCCGATCAAACTTCTATGCGTCTCTACCTTCCAGCCGCTACATATGACATTGTATCATTCTACGATAACGCCCTAAGAATTTTGATTACCGAAGGCATCGACACGCAGCAAAATTTAACTATCACCTTAAGAAAAGCTGATGTAAAAAACCAAATTATCTTTAAACCGCTGGATGAAAATGGTGGCGCTATCGATGTAAGCAATAACGCATTTGGAACGGCCGTATTTACCGGCAATAATCGCAATATCGTTACCATGTTTACTTCTTTTGTTGATACAATGTATTTTTCCGATACCGAGCATTATCGTATTGAGTTTGGTTATAACAACCTCGTCAACGGAAAATATTACGATATCAGCGCGGGTACGGGCTGGGGTATTTCCTCCGGGAGTATCTATTCAAATTCCCCAAACACATTCAGCAAGATCACTTTCAAAAATCCTTCTGTCCAAATTGGCGAGAGCCAGATGACTACCTCTTTCATTAATTTCGGAGTACCATCCGTTTTTAGCACCACTTGGAATCTCTATCCGTTCGAGTTGCCAGCAAGCTTTGACTTTTACCAAACACAACGCAGCCCTACCTCGGCTTATCTTGGAATATTCTTTTCGTTCGCGCCGGCTCCACAAAAGTCCGGCTACACCTGGGAAACATATAATATCCGGGCTGAAGAAGGCGATCAGATTTCTTTCTACCTACATGCCGATCGGAAGCAACTTACTGTAAACAAAAAACGATTGGTCTATCCCTTTGGAAAAACGATTCCCTCATTTAACATGACGCCCGGTCACAGCGACACTAACATCAGTTACGAAACATTTATGGGCCGTGGCGCGTTCAATCATGCCTTCGGTGAACGTGAAAGTGGAACTACCGCCTATCATCTTCACCAGAATGGTGTGACCATCAAAAAAGGGCTGATCCTTCAGTCGATGCACCATGAAACAGATTGCTATTTTCCTACGGCATCTACTTCACCAGGTCAATACAACCTTGATTTCGAATACCGGGATTTTCAGACGGCGGGAAAGTTTGCCATAGCGAAGCTTTCAACGACATTCGACACCAACAATACCGATAAGAATCCGCCGCATTTAAAGAGCATAAGACTTATTTCCAATGAGGAAGACACCAATGAGCTTCAAACTTCAATCGGTGCGAAATTATTGTTGACCGTGTTGGATGGATGTGAAACTTGCTATCAGTCAGGTATCAAAACGCCCATCGTAAATATCAAAAAGGAAGACGCCGCGGGTTGGTCAGCCTTGACGATCGAATCTGTAAGTGCTGACGAATACAAAGCGGACTTGCCCGCGCTTGAGCCCGGATATTATGTTGTACAAATCAAAAGTGAGGACAACGCTGGTAACAACTTTATTTATGAAGTAACTCCCGCATTTTATGTCGGAGAAGAACCACAACGTACGCCTTACACCACCGTGAACCTGATATCTCCGCGCAATAACAGTCACAACGCGGGTACGACACCTTTATTCAAATGGACATCGGTTAATGCCAATAACTACACGCTTCAAATCTCTGATGATCTTACTTTTGAAAACTCGATCGAACGAACAGCAGATCAAAACGAATTTTTGCTTGAATCACCTCTAATAGAAAATAAGGTTTATTTCTGGCGTGTAAAACCAAACGGAAGCAACACATCGGGAGCGTGGTCAACCATTTTTCGGTTTGAATCGAAAAGCCTTCCAGCGGTGCAACTTATTAGCCCGACCAACGGCGGGGAAGTGGACTACCTAAACGCGTCATTCGAGTGGTCACTCGTAGAGGGCGCAGGGGGATACCAGCTTGAAGTAAGCGCCGATGAAAACTTTTCAATGGTGGTATTTTCTTACCGCATGTTTGGAACTGAGGTTGCCACATCCCTTTTTCCGGGCCGCCAGTATTATTGGCGGGTGAAAGCTTTTTTCTTCTCGGGGTGGTTTGAGGAGGAATCTGTTTCAGCCGTCAGGACATTCAACACCAAAAGCATTCCGCCACCAACGCTGCTTTTTCCGTCTGATAATTCCACGGATGTTGCATTGCAAACAAATTTTTGGTGGTCAGGTGAAGCGCCAAGTTATTTCTTTGAATTAAGTAAGAATGAAGACTTCACTGATGTTATTCATTCTTTTACCGTAAACAACAACTCCATTGAAATCAATACACTTGAGCCGTCGACAGATTATTTTTGGCGCGTAAAAGGGAACGTAAGTGACACATATGGAGTGTGGTCGTCTATCTTTCGTTTCAAATCGAAAAGCTTTCCAGCGGTACAACTTATAAGCCCGGCTAACGGCGGGGAAACGGACTACCGGAATGCGTTATTCGAGTGGTACCTGGTAGAAGGTGCACTGGGATACCAGCTTGAAATAAGCGCTGATGAAAACTTTTCCACATTGGAATTTTCGGCTCGCATTTCTCGAACTCGCGTTTCCACGCCCCTTTTTCCGGGCCGCCATTATTATTGGCGTGTGAAAGCATTTTTCTTCTCCGGGTGGTCTGAGGAGGAATCTGTGTCGGTCGTCGGGATATTCAACACCAAACACATTCCGCCACCAACGTTGCTTTTTCCGTCTGATAATTCCACGGATGTTGAATTGCAAACAAATTTTTGGTGGTCGGGCGAATCGGCTACCAGTTACCTTTTTGAATTAAGTAACAATGAGGACTTCACGGATGTTATTCATTCTTTTACAGTAAACAACAACTCCGTTGTTATCAATACGCTTGAGCCGTCGACAGATTATTTTTGGCGCGTAAAGGCGAACGCGAGTAACACATCCGGAGTGTGGTCATCCACCTTCCGTTTCAAATCAATCGACGCCGTCACTTCAATTGAATCAGTGGAATCGACATTGAATTACAGTGTCCCCAATCCATTCAACACATACGTGGAGATTGAAGTCGAGAACAGTATGTCTCAAGATGCCGTGATAAATATTGTGGACCAGTTGGGGCGGGTAGTCAAGCAGCTACATGTAGAGCAAAAAACCGGCAACAATAGAGTGAACTGGGATGGTACAGATGATCATGGTGACGTGGTTGCTTCGGGGGTCTACTTTGCATTCATTCTTCGCCCAGGTCAGGTTCCAGCTGTAATCCGTATGATGCGGGTGAGCCATTGAAAACAATTTCAAAAAGAAAACGTGCGTTAAAAACCTCCAAACAGTCTTAGCGTACAGACACACCTGACGAGGCTCTTTTATAACGTATCTCTTGCGACATTCTTTTGATGGATATTGGCGGATAAAGTGATTTCCACTATCGCCCCTCTGATCTCACCGAGATAGTGCAACGCCGTGTGTTGAAAGAAATAGCACCTCATTCATTGCCTTTCCTTGATGGTGCGGATAAGTGGTTTGAAGGTCATGAGTCCTTTTGACGATGCCCTTTCTGTAAGCGGATAGCGGACTTTTGTCAGACGATCGTAGAAGCAGAAGTCAATGCCAAAGGTGTTCTCAATGCTTCTCTTGGTGGCATCAACAACGCCTGACAATAAGAGATAGCGGTACTTTGTGCGATCAGCGAACTTTGCCGTATCAGCCAGGTACGCGAACTCGTATGGATATGGATAAGACTCCTTCATGAATTCCTTTGCCTCCAGATATTCTTTTTGTTTCCCAGCGAATCCTGGGCTTGTTCGGATTATAAGAAGAGTCGTAGCTGAAGCTTTGAAGTCAGGCGGAATCCACTTGTCGCCGTTGTGGAAAACTTTGCCTTGAGAGTATCCGGTCAGTGTAATGCTAACGAGGATGGCATTGATTAGGATTCTGTTTTTCATAGTGTTCGTCGTGGAACCTAGTCTTGGTTCTTCTTTCGCCAATATCGTTCATTGATGCCTATCTTGTAGTTACTTTCCGATACAAAATCTGCTCAAAACAGAATGTCAATACGTTAGGTTGGGTCGCGCTACAAACTAGTTCACAGATAGAAAAATCCCAGTTACGTAGCCCTTTCTGGTTTAATTAAGTTACAATATTTTATCTTTACAGCCTTTTAGAATTCAATATGGCCGAAGAAAAGAGTTTGAACTTCCTGGAAGAGATCATAGAGTCCGACTTGAAGGATGGAAAATACAAGAACATTGCTACGCGATTTCCGCCGGAACCCAATGGCTACCTGCATTTGGGCCACGCCAAGAGCATTTGCCTGAACTTTGGTCTAGCGTTGAAGTATGGCGGCAAAACAAACCTGCGTTTTGATGATACTAACCCCCTAACGGAAGAAACCGAGTATGTGGAGAGCATTAAAGGGGACGTTAAGTGGTTGGGATTTAATTGGTCTGAAGAACTATATGCTTCCGATTACTTCGACCAACTGTACACCTATGCTCACATGTTGATCGATAAGGGACTGGCCTACGTAGATGACAGTACAAGCGAAGAGATGGCAGCTCAGAAAGGAACGCCTGCTCAGCCAGGAACAGACAGCCCTTATCGTGGTCGATCGACTGAGGAAAACAAGAGGCTTTTCACCGAGATGAAGGATGGTAAGTACCCGGATGGGTCAAAAGTCGTTCGCGCCAAAATAGACATGTCGCACACCAACATGCTCATGCGCGATCCGGTGATCTACCGCGTCAAACACGCTCATCATCACCGAACAGGTGACAAGTGGTGCATTTACCCCATGTACGATTTTGCCCACGGCCAAAGTGATTCCATCGAGCAGATTACGCACAGCATTTGCACGCTTGAGTTTGTTCCGCATCGCGAATTGTATGACTGGTTTATAGAAAAACTCGACATATACCGTTCGCATCAGTATGAGTTCGCCAGACTCAACATGACCTATACCATGATGAGTAAGCGCAAGCTTTTGCAATTGGTGAATGAGAAGCATGTAAATGGTTGGGAAGACCCTCGCATGCCAACGTTAAGTGGTGCACGTAGAAGAGGCTATACGCCCGAGGCTATCCGCGAATTTTGCGATCGAATTGGCGTGGCCAAACGCGACAATCTGATTGATATTGGTTTGCTTGAGTTCTGTTTGCGAGAGCATCTGAACAAGATCGCCGAGAGACGAATGGTGGTGTTCGATCCATTGAAAGTGGTAATCACCAATTATCCGGAAGGGAAATCTGAATTACTCAGGAGCGAGAATCTGCCGGAAGGAGATTCGACCCGCGAGCTTCCCTTTGGGCGAGAACTCTGGATTGAACGCGACGACTTTATGGAGGTGCCAGCGAAGAAATATTTCCGCCTTGCGCCAGGCCAAATGGTGCGTTTAAAGAGCGCGTTCATTGTCAAGTGCGAAGAGTTCATCAAAGACGCGAACGGAACGGTAACAGAGCTGCGTTGTACTTATGTGCCCGAAAGCCGTAGCGGTTCCGATACATCAGGAATTAATGTGAAGGGCGTCATTCATTGGGTGAGTGCGCAGCACGCTGTACCTGCAGAAATTCGCTTGTATGATCGCCTTTTTGTAACAGAGGACATGAATGCCATCGAAGATGATTTCACA
Organism: Chryseolinea sp.; assembly: GCA_035316905.1. GTDB lineage: Bacteria > Bacteroidota > Bacteroidia > Cytophagales > Cyclobacteriaceae > Chryseolinea. Next base: position 19,797 of record DATHIE010000264.1, read on the forward strand.
AATCACCTAAATCCTAATTCACTGCAGATTTTGAAAACTGTTTATGCTGAACCCGAGCTTGCCAAATCAAGAACAGGTGAGCATTTCCAGTTTTTACGCATGGGATATTTCTGCCTCGACCCTGATGCTACTTCGAATAAATTGATCTTTAACCGTACCGTGACGTTAAGGGATACGTGGATGAAAGGGGCGGGGAAGTAATCGCTGTTTGCATGTGTTTATAAATGCGACGGTAAATCCCTTTGATCCGTACACGCTCGTAAAAGTCTTCCGGCTTGTCTTCGAAATTGTAAAGTATATGATTTGAAAGATCATTTAATAGAGTACTTGGCAGCTCTGATTACCGCACAGGCACTTCAGATAATACTCGTTGCGCATCACCCTGGATTATACCTAAATTGGTATTCTTTGACCGATCGATCAGCAACGGTCCGTTAGGCTCATCAAAATTCCAATACCCTATTAATCCCGGCTCTGTTTCATCAAGTTTCCTAAAGATGACATCCTGCACCTGGTAAACAGTCAGTGATCTGTTCCAGATCTTTAACTCATCCATCTTTCCTTTGAACCTGAAGATGGTGCCGTTCTGAGAAAGATACCCGATTTTTGCCGTTTCAGTGGGTGAACTCGAACTCATTGGATCGGTTGCTCCTCCCGAATAGGTCCCGCCTACATCAACACCGTTAACATACAACCTAATGTCAGTCGGTCCGGTTATGACTGCTGTAAAATTAACCCAGCGACCCATAATAGGAGCAAACGAGGCCGATCTTAGCCGACGATTGCCAGAACTAGGTGCCCATCCAGTACCATATTGCGCAGTTACCTCTGAAAGATTACTTGTCGTAAAATTGAATCCTCTGTAAACATCCATTCCATCCTGGCTTTCGAATATTGGAACAATTCCGTCCTGTACTGAAGGGTCGAGCCAAATCCACGCGGAAATTGTGACAGGAAGAGAGATGTCGTCAAATACGTCACCGAGATTGACGTGGTCATCGACTCCATCAAACAACAATGCCCTGTTGTCATCTGAGTAATTTTCGACGCTTGTAATCCTTACAACGTGGGTATCCGGCGTTTGCGGAAGAATGCCCTCTGTAGCGTCATCAACGCTGAATGTAACTTGCTCGATATCCTCATCATTCTTAAAATCCATTAATGCAATAAACGTGAACGATGACTCAGTGGAATCTTTATCAACTGTAATGGAAAACTCATTCTCAAGTGTTAGCAAATTCCCAATCCCGAAGTCCACGCCGAATTCGGAGGAGGGTGCCTGTACCGAAAGTGTTAAGTACTCTTTCCGCCGCGCTGGATTATCGAGAATAAGCTTGACGATCACAGTATCTCCTTCTTGTACTTCAGTCTGCGACGACTCAAATTTTACTCCGATTTTTTTGTCCTCATCATCATTACAACCTGTCAATATCAGACCAAAAAAGCATATCAATGGTAAGATATGGCTACGCTTAAACAACTGTTTCATAATTTTCTTGAAATAAACTCGTGTAACAGTTTTATGAAATTCGCACGAACTACACTGCAATGATACTAATAAAAACGGTCCAGTTAATCTAACATTCCCGCGCAGCCGCAACGTTACCTGACCGGCGTTATTTCTTCTCCTATTCGGATCATTGAAACCGTATCTTTCTATCAAAGTTGAAGAACGCGATGTTATTTTTATGTACGGATTTCTTTATCTAGGATCTTTTTGTACGGATCCGACGTTGGATTGTATTTATTTCCCGATACAAAATCTTCTCAAAGCTGAGTGTCAATACGTTTGGTAGGTCGCGCAACAAATTACCAACAAAAATTGCATCGGTAACAAACCCTAAATAAATCTAGAACCTTTTGCGTGCGGATGGTTGCCTTAACTTAGTTGGTGCCCCAGAGCATCCGTTACCTGTCGCACCATTCAGTCTGATCCCAATGCGGAGAAGTGCATATGACGTTTGAAAGATTGGCATCCAGAGCCCTACACGGTGAACTAAAAAAGATATAATTCACTACATTTAAATAATTGACCTGCCCCTTCATCACATTGAAATCATGAGAAGTCAACTAATTCTTCCGGCAATCTTTGTGTGTATTCTCCATGCTGCATGCACAAAACAGAAGGAAGAGTTGGCTATAACTTATTTCAAACCTCCTAAAATTGTCGAAGCGAAGACCTACGAAGTGCCACTTGAAAAGGCAGTTCCTCCAAATGTCGTTCCGGCATCGGGTGTGAAAAAAATTTTGGCAGGTAAACCAGAAACTGTAGATCTCAAATCAAACGTTTTTTCTGCCAAACCAACTCGAGTCGTACTTGCCGGACCACCTAAGCTCATCCTCCCGAATGGAGAAATTTACAAGTTACCCGAAGTTGTGCCTGCAATCGACAGTCCCTTCATAGCCGGTGCTCCTGAAATTATTTTGATGAAAGATCTTTCTATCAAAGAAAATAATCCGGAAAGCTTCAGTTCAATCAAGGCAATGCATGGCTTAAACAGCAATGAAATTTCTTTCTTGTGCGAGGACAAGGCCGGTAATCTATGGATCGGTGCCAGGTGGGGTGGTCTTAGTAAATTTGACGGAAGGTTCCTAACCAATTATTCCGTAGCACAAGGCCTGAGTACGGATATGGTTAGCTGCATCTTTGAAGATGATAAAGGTAACCTCTGGATCGGCACCCAGGGTGGCGGTGTGAATAAATTTGACGGAATACATATTACGCACTACACCACCAAAGAAGGTTTAGCGAGCAATCGTGTCTGGACCATTATACAAGACAAGCATGGAGACATGTGGTTTGCTACTGATAATGGATTAAACAGATATGATGGGTCGTCCTTCACTCATTACACTAGTGCGCAAGGGCTTTCGGATAAACATATTCTGAGCGTCTTTGAGGATAGCAAGGGAAATCTGTGGGCTGGCGCACATGGTGGGTTAGCCAAATTTGACGGACATTCATTTCAGCATTACACACCAGCACTTGGTGTCAATGACAGCACCGAAGTTTTGAGTATCCTGGAAGACAACGAAAAAAATATTTGGTTTGCTACCAATGACAAAGGGCTTTTTAAGTATGACGGCCAATACATAACCCAGTTCACGACGGAAGGCGGGTTAAGTTCAGACAGGCTATCAAGAATTATGAAGGATATACATGGTGACATTTGGATTAGTACATGGGGTGATGGCGCGAACAAGTACGACGGAGAATCATTTACCCATTTCAGTGTTGAACAGGGTCTAGCCCATGATATTGTTTGGGGCATACTGGAAGATAGACGAGGCACTATCTGGATGGCTACAGCCTTAGGTGTCTGCAAATACGACGGAAAGTTATTCAATCACTTTGTGCCATTTAATGAAGAAGAAGTGGGAATCATCATGGCAGCCAAAAACGGAAATATATGGATTGGCTCAGTAACCGGCGAATTTTTAGACAAATACGATGGCAAATCTATTTCGCGATATACCATTCGCGAGGGTTTACCTCATAATATTATTAGAAATATCATCGAAGACCGGGATGGCAATATGTGGTTTGGTACCGCGGGCGGTGTTACCAAATATGATGGTCGGTATTTTACCAATTACTCTAAAAAGAATGGGTTGATTGACGATAATGTTTTCTACCAGATGGAAGATGCAAAAGGAAACCTTTGGTTTGGCACAGAAAGCGGGCTGAGCAAGTTCGATGGAAAAGTTTTTACAAACTATGAATTCGTGCGTGATGAAAGATACGGCGTGTTTTCCCTCTTGGAAGATCATCAAGGCACTATTTGGATAGGCACATTTACCATGGGAGTGTTTTCGTTCGATGGAATTATGTTTACACAATACGACCCTGCACACAGTGTGAGTCATAAAATGATAACTGGTATTGTTGAAGATAGAAACAACAACATTTGGTTTTGCACCGGCAGCGGAGTAAATAAATTCGACCGGAAATATTTTACCTGGTATACTACCGAACAAGGATTGAGCAATAATATGACCACGAATGTACTGAAGGACAAGAACGGAAATATCTGGATCGTGACTATCGATGGCCTGAACCTACTAAGGGCAAAGGCAATCACATCAGATACATTAGAAAATAACCCGGTGTCACTATTTAAGAAGTATGCTGCTTCTGAAGGATTCTCAAGTGGCGGGTCCATATTTAATTCCATAACACAGGATAGCAGCGATAATATCTGGATAGGTGCTACGGACAAGGTTACGCGTTATCACCCCGAAGGAGATCTGCCAGATACAATCCCTCCCACAATTCGGTTAAGGAACATTGCTCTATTTAATGAAAATATTAACTGGCATGATG
>DATHIE010000265.1:0-7469 GCA_035316905.1 Chryseolinea sp.
TTACTGTTCCTCCTCCGGGTCCAATCGTTTTTGAGACGGGAAGACCATTCGGAAATCCAACTGACGTCGGTTCTGGCTCTTCTTCTTTCGGGTCATCGTCCATACCAGGTATCATTTCATCACACGTAGAGAAAAACATAACAAGCATTATTAATGCAACCCACGACTTTATTATTTTCATACCTATTTTTGTTTAAGCATAGAAATTCTCAACAGCACACTTCAAAAGTATCTCGCCTATCATAGGTTATCAATCACCTTAAAGCGTGAAACACAGCGTTCAGAATGAAAATCCCCTGAAGTAGTGATTTTCTGTAATCACTTGATAAAGGCGTAAAGAATGGCAACATTTATATAGCCATTATCAGGTAGACGATGAGCTAACTTAGATGCGTTTTAGATTGAAGATTTTATATGCAATGCTTCTTTGTTTCTGCTGTCTGTGTGCCAAGTCACAGCAAAACAAAATCGACAGCCTTAAACGGTTGTTGCCAACGGTAAAAGACGATTCAACCAAATACGAGATCCTATTTCGGCTGGCAACGGCTTACGTGAGAGTAGATTATAAAGTATCGCGCGTCCTGTATGATTCGATATTGAGAGCCATTGACGGGAACAAAAAATTCAAAGTGTTGGAAGCCGATGTACTCCTTGGGATCGGAGGCCTGGGATTTGATCACGGTGATTATCCACTATCCATTGAATACTACGCCAAAGCAGCAGAGAAGTACAACGCATTAAGCGGAAATTATAAAGCTTCGGGATTGGCTGCAGTCTACAATAATCTTGGGGGAATTCTATCCCTGACAAATGATTGGGAGGGCGCTCAGAAATATTATTTAATGTCGATCAAGGAACTGGAAAAACTGTATGATACTACCAGAATGGTGACAGTTTACTTCAATATTGCCTTTGTATTCACTGATATGGATGAATGGACCAAGAGTTATGAGAGCATGTATAAGTCTTTTCAACTATCAGCCCGTTCCTCAAATAAGTCTCAAAACATGCAGTCGTGTAGCCGCCTCGCCACCATTTGCTTTAAGACCAAAAGAGTGGATGAAGGTCTTACCTATTTGAAAATAGTGGATTCATTAATACCTAAAGCACAGGAAAATATCGACTTCATCTACTATCATCACGCCTATGGTACTTATTACCAGCAGACGGGACGATACGCGGCCGCAGTAAATCACCATAAACTCGCCTATAAGGCCGCCATTAAATGGGATGATCCGTATTACCTCGCGGAGGAAACGCTTGAAATCGGTAATGACTACCTGAAGCTCCACAAATTCGACAGCGCAGAATTCTATTTTCAAAAATCGTACGATATCTCGCAGCAATACAAGTACAAGCCTAAAGTCCTGCTTAGCCTGATATCTCTTAGCGATCTTGAAGAAGCAAAGGGCAATCTTGACAAAGCATACAGCTACAAGAAGAAGCAAGCAAGCTATGCCGATAGCCTGGTGAAAGAGCAAAATCAATATCGAATTCTGCTAATAGACGGAGAATTTGCCGCAGAGAAAAAGAGTAACGAAATCGCTCAATTGCAAAAAGACAAACAAATACAGGCACTCTCACTGGAAAAAAAATCAACAATTAATTATATCCTCGTTTCATCCATAATTGCTCTTGTCGTTTTTGGGTTCCTCGTATATCGAAATCTCAGACATCGACATACCCTGGCCAAACAGCAGGAAGAGCTCCATCGCCAACGGATACGCGAGCTGGAAAAAGACAGACAGCTGATAGCTGTAGATTCCATGCTCAAAGGGCAGGAAGAAGAACGAAGCAGGATGGCCAAAGACCTCCACGATGGCCTCGGCGGAATGTTAAGTGGAGTAAAATTATCATTAGGTGCTATGAAAGGAAACATAATACTATCGGAAGCCAATACCCGGCTGTTTGCCAGCGTATTGGATCAGCTTGATCATTCGATCAACGAAATGCGTCGTGTAGCTCACAACATGATGCCTGAAGCGTTAGTGAAGCTGGGGCTTCAACAGGCGATCCAGGATTATTGCGATGGGCTAAATGAATCCACTAATCTTAAGTTTAACACACAATTCTATGGACTCGAGAAAAGATTAGACACCGCATCTGAAATTGTGGTATACCGAATCGTACAGGAGCTACTCAATAATGTAGTGAAACACGCCGATGCCTCGGAAGTGCTTGTGCAACTGATGCAGCATGAAAAGAATCTGAACATCACGATCGAAGACAACGGCCGTGGATTTATCGTCAGTGAAGTTGACGATAAAAGAAGCGTAGGACTGAACAATGTCCGATCACGGGTTGACTACTTAAAAGGGCAGTTAGACATCAAATCGACGCCGGGTGCAGGAACTTCTATTCATATTGAGTGTGCTGTACAAGATGCATAAGTGATCTTGTCTACGTTGAAAATAGTCATATGATCAAGTTGACCTGGAATTACTGGCATCGGCTCTTGCTTATCACGGCATGGCTTTTATTGTTGTCGTTCAACATGTTTGCTCAAAGTAATAGCATCGATAGTCTTTCAAAACTCTTGCAAGTCGCCCAGCACGATTCCACAAGGATTGACCTCCATTTTCAATTGTATGTAATTCTTTCAGACTACGATCTTTCTCGAGCAGACGATAATCTTGAAACCGCATTTAAGCTAATAAAAAAGGAAAACGACAAGCCTAATGCCGCGTACTACTATTCCAGCAAGGGCGGAGTACTCTTCGACCTCGCAAAATATGATGAATCAAAGGCGTATTATGATACCGCTTTAGTTTTGTACAACGAGTTGATAACATCCAGCAAAAACCCGAGCGAACTCAACTACAACAAACTAGCCCGGGCTGATTGCCTAAGCGGCCTTGGACTGTTGTCCGCGAAACTCTATTATTTCCAGGAGTCGATTAAATACTACCTCGATGCTATCGAGAGCATTAGCGACATCCACTCAGCTCAAAGAGATAATAAACTACTCTACTTGTACGCGAATATCGCGAGCGATTATTATGAGCTTGAAGAGTTTGGAAATGCGTTGAAATATGATAGAGAGTCACTGAATTATTTGAATGCAAAAGAAGACATTGATGGTTACGTTATCGGACATCTGTTCGTAGCTGATGACTATGGAGGTCTTTTTCAATTCGACTCGGCTTTCGCTCATCTTGAAAAGGTACGGTCTGTGGTAAACAATTTGAACAAGCCAAACTTGAACTTACGCTTCCACCTGATAGCGGGTGGTGTCTATAGAAAGAAAAAAGAATGGACCTATGCTTTAGACGGTTATAAAAAAGCTGATCAAGCAGCATTGATGATGAAAGATGAATTTCAATCATTGAATAGCGAAGAAGGAATCGCAGCCTGCTACCTGAATTTAGGATTATTGCCAAAGGCCAGGGAAATCGCAGTCATTGCTTTGGACAAGTCGAACCGGTTAAACGTGCCACTCGGAAAAATGCTGTCACTGAAGCTGCTAACGGAAATTGAAGAGAAGTCAGGAAACGTAGCAAAAGCATTCGATTATCAAAAACAATTCATCATCGTTAGCGATAGCATGAAAAAAGAAAAAGTAGAAAGACAGATGCATGAGATCGAAATGAAGTATCAAAATGAAAAGAAAGAAAAAGAGATACTCGAACTTCAAAAAAGCAATGCACTCCAGTCGCTGTCTTTACAAAAGCAATCAACTTTTAACTACTTTCTTGTGGGTTCGATAGTCGCGCTGCTAACCACCGGCTTTTTAGGTTACCGCAATCTGCGGCATCGGCAGCTGTTGGCAAAACAAAACGATCAACTGCAACAACAACGCATCCGTGAGCTCGAAAAAGATAGGCAGCTTGTGGCCGTGGATTCCCTGCTCAAAGGACAGGAAGAAGAACGAAGCCGAATGGCCAAAGACTTGCACGACGGGTTGGGCGGAATATTAAGCGGAGTAAAATTATCCCTTGGAGCGATGAAAGGAAACATACTACTCTCCGATGAAAACACCCGCATTTTTAGCAGAGTGCTGGACCAACTGGATAATTCCATTACAGAAATGCGAAGAGTGGCGCACAATATGATGCCGGAGGCGCTGGTTAAATTGGGGCTTCAACAAGCCATTCAGGATTATTGCGACGGGTTAAATGAGCTAGTTCCGACACCGTTCAAAGTCCAGTTTCATGGGCTTGCCATACGAATGCAAGGAGCAACTGAGATTGTTATATATCGCATAGTTCAGGAGCTTCTGAACAACATCGTCAAACACGCAGCAGCAACCGACGTCCTGGTCCAAATCATGCGGCATGATAACAATCTCACGATAACTGTTGAAGACAACGGAAAAGGCTTTGACGTCGGCTCGGTTCAAAATAAAGGGAGTGGATTGGGAAATGTACGATCCCGAGTTGATTATCTTAAGGGACACTTGGACATTCAATCCATTCCTGGTAAGGGCACGTCTACCCACATCGACTTTGTAATTCAGGACACGCAATGAAAAAAATAAACATCTTAATTGTCGACGATCATCCCATGGTGTTGGAAGGAATGAAGGCATTACTTTCAAACTTTGATTATATGACCGTGACCGGAACTGCAACAAACGCATACGACGCTATGGCTATGCTTAAATCACAGCCGGTAGACGTTGTGATCGCTGATATAAACCTGCCGGAAGTAAGCGGCATTGAGCTTACAGCGAAAATAAAGAAGGAATTCCCTGCCATAAAAGTCCTCGCCATGAGCACGTTTAAGGAACGGAGTTATATTTCCCAGATGATCAAGAATGGCGCATCGGGTTACCTGGTTAAAAGTGCGTCAAAAGAGGAAATAGAAGCCGCTATCCTCAGCGCTAATGAAGGTAAGCTTTATCTTAGTCTGGATATTAATTCAATCGACCTGAACCCTGAGATAGCGCCTGACGTCCCCGTCGTCAGCCGGAGGGAAAAAGAAGTATTGCAATTAATTGTGGATGGATTAACAAATCCGCAGATCGCCGAAAAACTATTTATTAGTCTCCATACAGTTGACTCCCATAGAAAAAATCTGCTCGCTAAGTTTAACGTTAACAATACTGCGTCATTAATCCGCGTAGCCATCAAGCACAACCTGGTGGATACGTGATGTTGCTCGCCTAAAGATGGTAATGGATACTTGAGGCGGCTTTGTTAGCCTTTTTTCGCGCGTCTTCGATCGATGATCCTTTCGCAAGACAAACTCCCATACGCCGCTCTCCTTGCACCTCGGGTTTTCCGAAAAGGCGAAGTTGTGTATCAGCTTCCGACAACGCGGCTTCGAATCCTTCAAAGGAAATGTTTGTAGAATGACCTTTAACCAGTATGACTGATGATGCGGAAGGACCGAGCTGCCGGATCACTGGGATAGGTAGCCCAAGGATAGCTCTCACATGCAAAGCAAATTCTGAAAGATCTTGCGAAATCATTGTAACCATACCGGTATCGTGAGGCCTGGGCGACACTTCGCTGAAATACACGGCATCACCCTTAATGAAAAACTCGACACCAAATATCCCGTAGCCACCCAACGCATTGACCACATCACCAGCGATCTTTTTAGCGGACGTCAGTGCGCCTTCGCTCATAGGATGTGGCTGCCAGGATTCCTGGTAATCGCCATGTTCCTGACGATGACCTATCGGTTCACAGTATGAAATGCCAGCGTGATGTCGTATCGTTAGCAAGGTGATCTCATAATCGAAGTCGATAAAACCTTCTACGATCACCTTACCCCCGCCACTTCTTCCTCCCTCCTGCGCGTATGACCACGCTGCATCTATGTCACTTTTAGTTTTTACCACGCTTTGACCTTTTCCGGACGAACTCATGATTGGCTTCGCTACACAGGGAAGTCCCATTTCACCAACCGCTGAAATGAACTCATCTTTTGTTGACGCGAACCGGTATGGTGACGTTTTTACTTTAAGGTTTTCCGCGGCCAGCGTTCGAATTCCCTCTCTGTTCATCGTGAGACGTGCAGCATTCGCCGTTGGAATTATTCTAAACCCTTCCTTTTCCAACTCGACAAGCGTTTGAGTTGCAATCGCTTCGACTTCAGGTACGATATAATCCGGCTTTTCTTTTTCGATGACATTGCGAAGGGCAACAGCGTCAAGCATGGATATCGAATACGACCGGTGAGCTACCTGCATTGCAGGTGCGTTCGGATAACGATCGACTGCAATCACCTCAACGCCATAGCGTTGAAATTCAATCACAACCTCTTTGCCCAACTCACCCGATCCCAACATCATCACTTTGATGGCCGAGGCAGTGTGCGGTGTTCCGATACGTAAGTGATTGTTTGATTTGATATCCATAGGAAGCTCGCCTAGCTTTTTTGAGTTATGCTGGCAGCATCAAAAATACTCAGACGGCATTGGGTTTCTACGCACTATCCGGGTAAAATTATCCACAATTTTGTTTCCTAATATCCCCAATAGGGTCAATTCACCGATGCGGTGCAGCATTTTTTCCCTGATATTTTCTTGGTAAGGTTTTTAGTCATCTTGAAGCAGACTTTTTACTATGAACAAGAAGGTCCTGATAATAGATGATGAAGAGGATTTGGGGTTGCTCATGAAACGTTTCTTTTTTACGAGAAAGATCGACGTATTCGTTGCGCACACCATCGCCGAAGGCATGAAACTTTTGGAAGAACAAAATCCGGATTTCATTTTTTTGGACAATAACCTCCCCGATGGTCTGGGTTGGGGCAAAACGGAATATATTCTAGATAAATACCCCCAAACTCAGTTAAATCTTATAAGCGCTCTTGATGTGCCCAAAACCACAACATCGTCATTCAGGATACTGGAGAAGCCGCTACTTTTAGAAGAACTAACCAAAATGTTCGGTTAATCCGGGCATTCTTCTCAACGAATGGGACGTTTGACAGCTAATCACAAAAGCCGAAGGAATGCGTGGACGAGCAACTATTGATGATATCTTAACGCCGATTTTAAATCGATTTCAAAAAGAGACTTTCGCAAGAGAGGACGTAAGTGAAAAGCCTCCTTTTCGTTCCGAGCTCTTTAGTAACGAGCAAATGGAACAGCATGCGCAGCATCTTGCTGCAACGCATCAGCTACGCGCAAAGGATTCGCCAGAGCTTCTATTAAAACGACTTGCCGAAAATGAAACTATACTTTTTGAAGTCACAAACCTGCTACACGACGCTGTAAGGGATAAAAAAGCAATCACCCCAGCAGGAGAATGGCTTCTGGATAACTTCTATTTAATAGAAGATCAGATAAAAATTGGAAAGAAGTACCTTCCCAAAGGTTATAGCAAAGCTCTGCCTCGATTAAACAACGGAGTGTCTGCTGGTTTTCCGCGAGTTTATGATATTGCGATCCAGATAATCTCACATAGCGATGGCCGCGTCGATATGCCCGGCCTGAGCAGATTCATTTCGGCTTACCAAAAAGTCAGCCATCTCACCATTGGTGAGCTCTGGGCGATTCCCATTATGTTACGTCT
>DATHIE010000266.1:0-2645 GCA_035316905.1 Chryseolinea sp.
CTGGTCACTCTCAACATGATCAAAGATGTAAAAGTGGAGCCAGGACGCGTGAGTTTTACCGTCGTCCTGACCACACCTGCATGTCCATTAAAGGAGAAGATTAGGCAGGATTGTTTAGATGCGGTTATCGCGGTTGTTGGGCAGGGTGTATCTATCAACATTAATATGACTTCTTCCGTCACTACGTCGCGGAACAATGCACCTTTGCTACCAGGTGTCAAAAACATCGTTGCCGTGGGTTCAGGCAAGGGTGGCGTAGGCAAATCCACAGTCACCACAAATCTTGCTGTTGCGCTGGCAATGGCCGGAGCTAAAGTAGGTTTGATCGACGCGGATATCTACGGCCCTTCGATACCGACCATGTTCAACTGTGAATTTGAGCAGCCTTCCATCAAACAGGTGAATGGAAAGAACATTATTGTGCCGATCGAGCAATATGGCGTAAAGCTGATTTCCATTGGGTTCCTTACTCCCCCCGACAGTGCGGTGGTTTGGCGAGGACCGATGGCCAGCGCTGCGTTGAAACAATTCTTCGGTGATGCAGATTGGGGAGAACTCGACTATCTCTTTATAGATCTGCCCCCTGGTACCAGCGATATCCATCTGACATTGGTTCAAACTGTCCCGGTCACTGGCGCCGTTATCGTAACAACGCCACAAAAGGTCGCCCTTGCCGATGCAAACAAAGCAATCGCGATGTTTAAACAGCCGCAAATCAATGTACCTGTCCTGGGGGTCGTAGAAAACATGGCGTATTTTACTCCAGAGGAATTGCCAAACAACAAGTATTATATTTTCGGAGAAGGCGGAGGGAAGAACTTATCAGAAAAGCACCACGTTCCCCTCCTAGGGCAGATACCATTGGTGCAGGGTATTCGTGAGAGCGGAGACAGTGGACTGCCAGCTGTTATGAAGGAGGGCATCACTGCCGAAGCATTTATGGAATTAGGAAGGTCGCTTGCACGCCAAATTGCCATTAGAAATGCTAACTTTGCACAGACACAACGAGTAGAACTAAAAGTATAATGAGCACAACGGCCACAATAGAAGAGCTAGCCAGGAAAATTGAAGCTTCCCTCGATTCCATACGACCATACCTCAAGGCCGACGGGGGCGATGTTAAGGTTAGCCATATAAGCGACGATCATGTTGTAAAGCTGGAGTTTGTAGGAGCTTGTGGCAACTGCTCAATGTCTACTATGACTTTTAAAGCAGGAGTTGAAGCTGCGATCAAACGCGATGTTCCGGAAATAAAGTCTATCGAGGTGGTCAACATGATCCCCCTCAATCAATAATCGCAAGTATCATCGATCTGCGACCGATCAATCAGCCTGATTATTAATCCACATTAAAAGTACAACCGGAGATCGGACAAATCCGTACACTTCCGGAAAACTATGACCACGTTATAAAATTTACCACGATGAGAAAGATTGACATTCTTAATTTTATCACTGACAATCGTAAAGCCCCCAACGACATTAAGACGTATTCATCTCTGCTCAGCCACCTTGGAGCCACAAATGAGGCGGCGATAAAACAGATGCTTGGAGAACTGGTCCAGGCTCGGGTGGTAAAGGAAGTTGAGGCCAAAGGCGAAAAGTCCTATCAGGTCATCGCACGGTAATGCTGACCGCGGATTTGTATTAATTTATTCAAAGTTCAATGTGACTTGGTGCAACTGTTTGCATTCCCTAAGCGTCAAAACAATATAACCCTTCGAAGGTGAAAGAAGCTGTCCGATTTCGTGCACTTCAATCTGCTTTGCGGACAACGACGGCTGACAAAGCTATCATTTAGCTGCAATTGCCCGATGTCGGCTTCTGGCCGAATATTGGCATGACTAGGGAAATTTTTCGACCCTCAAATAATTTTATAGATCATGATCAAGAATTACCTGCGTGTAGCCTACCGGGGACTACTAAAAAACAAAAGTTACTTTGTAATCAACACTTTTGGGTTGGGCATATCGCTGGCTTGTTGTATAACAGCCTATCTCCTTCTTGCCTTCAACATCGAGTTCGATAATTTCCACGATGACAAAAAGGTCTCTCATATTTACAAGATCCATACGCTGTCTACTGAAAAGAGTGGTACGAAAGTCATGGACAACCAAGCTCCCATTGTAATGGCGCCAGTCGTCGCCGATGAAATTGCCGGAATCAACCGTTATGTGAGATTTTTATATGGAGGAGGCGCACTCAGCTATAAAGACAAGGCCTTCAATGAAGGAATAGCTTTTACCGATAGTTCATTCTTTGATCTGTTCGATTATCCATTGCTGAAAGGAAGTCACAAATCATTCAAGGAAAAAAACAGCATCTTCTTAAGTGAGGAAATGGCAAAGAAATATTTCGGCGATGAAGATCCGGTTGGAAAAATCATGGTGCTCAGCTCTGTAAATGATTCGGAGATAGAGATGCTCGTCGGTGGCGTCCTGAAACGAGTACCGCCCAACAACACCTTTGGTTTCGAAGTGTTAATGCGCATGGAAAACTTTATGGAGATAAATAAGATTAGGATCGATGATTGGAGTGACTGGCGGAATCCGGCGACGTTTGTCGAACTTACATCTCCTGAAAATGCAGATGACATCGCAAAACGGTTCGATAAGTACATTCCTACTCGCAACAAGGCCAGAACCG
>DATHIE010000267.1:0-6353 GCA_035316905.1 Chryseolinea sp.
ACTTGTTGGGGCCAAACCCGATGAAGTGGTCGCAATGAACCAGCTTACTGTGAATCTTCACTTAATGATGGTCTCATTTTATAACCCCTCCCCTCGGCGTTATAAGATCATTACAGAGGCAGGTGCATTTCCGTCCGACCAATACGCATTTGAATCTCAAATTAAATATCACGGTTACGATGTAGAACGATCGCTTATTGAACTTAAGCCCCGTGACGGTGAGTATATACTGCGGACGGAGGACATCTTAGCTTCTATTAAAGAACACGCAAACGAATTGGCCCTTGTAATCTTTGGAGGCGTACAATACTACACTGGCCAATTATTTGATTTGAAAAAAATAACGGAAGCAGGTCATAACGCCGGGGCAAATGTGGGCTTTGACCTTGCACACGCAATTGGCAACGTTCCATTATCCCTCCACGACGACGATGTTGACTTTGCCGTATGGTGCAGTTACAAGTATCTGAATTCAGGTCCGGGTTCAATCGCTGGAATTTTTGTACATGAACGTCATTCAAAAAATTTTGATCTGCCAAGGTTCGCCGGCTGGTGGGGTCACAATGAAAAGGAACGTTTCCTTATGGCGAAAGGATTTAAGCCGATGCCCGGTGCAGATGGTTGGCAGCTTTCAAACGTTCCTGTTTTTCAAAGCGCTGCCCACATCGCGGCGCTTGAGATCTTCCAACAAACAACTATGACCGCGCTAAGGAAGAAGAGTCTGTTGCTTACCGGATATCTTGAGTTCTTGTTGAATGATTTTGACCCTGATCAAAAATATTACCTCATATTAACACCCAAAGATCCAGCTCAGCGCGGCTGTCAGTTGTCGCTGTTATTACAAGACCATGGAAAGAAGATCTTCAAAATTCTGCTTCAAGGTGGAGTTATATTAGACTGGCGCGAACCTAATGTGATAAGACTGGCACCGGTTCCCTTGTACAATAGTTTTCAGGATGTATTTCGATTTGTTGAAATTCTCAAAACAGCAATCAAAAGATACTTCAAGTGACAGGCAATAAATGAAGAAGAACAAACATATCGCTGTTGTGGGAGGAGGACTGGTGGGATCCATGTTGTCCGTTTACCTTGCGAAACGTGGGTACAGGGTCTCCGTGTTTGAAAGACGATCTGATATGCGCAAACATTCAGGAGACGCCGGTCGGTCTATCAACCTGGCGTTGAGCAATCGCGGAATTAAATCGCTTGAAGAAATCGGTCTGGCAGAGCAATTAAAACAAGCTTCAGTACCGATGCGCGGAAGAATGATGCACGACGTTAATGGCAAGCTCACGTTTCAACCGTATGGAAAGGAAGGGCAGTTCATAAATTCCGTTTCGCGAAGTGAGTTGAATAAAGTATTGATGACGCAAGCGGAAAAAAATGGAGTGACATTTTTTTTTGATCATCGTTGTGTTGGGGTTGATCTGAAAGAGACTACCCTTTCCCTATTGTCAGATGGAAGGACCATCCACGAGCAGTTTGATAACATTATCGGGGCAGATGGAGCTTTCTCTTCAGTGCGCGGTACCATGCAGATCACGGAGCGGTTCGATTATTCCCAGGATTACATCGATCATGGATATAAGGAATTCACTATTCCTGCAGGAACAGGCGGCGAATTTCTAATGGAAAAAAACGCGTTGCACATATGGCCTCGCGAAAGTTACATGCTGATTGCTCTGCCGAATCCAGACGGCTCATTTACCTGCACGTTGTTTTTTCCTTTTGAGGGAACTCCCTCATTCAATAGTCTCAGCAACCCGAATGACTTTTTCGGATTTTTCAAGGAGACTTTCCCGGATGCAATTCCTCTGATGCCTTCGCTGCTTCAGGAACTGAAAGAAAATCCGACATCATCTCTTCTGACCATTAGATGCTACCCGTGGACTATACAAAACACCCTTTTAATCGGCGATGCGGCTCATGGAATCGTACCTTTCTATGGCCAAGGGATGAATGCTGGATTTGAGGACTGCCGGATATTGAACAACCTGCTCAATGAGTTTGGCGATGATTGGGACACAATAGTGCCAGCTTTCCAACAAAGCCGCAAGCCTGACACCGATGCGATAGCTACCCTTGCCCTGGCAAACTTTATTGAGATGAGGGATCTCGTGGCTGACGCGGATTTCTTGTTGAGAAAAAAGATCGAGGCAAAACTTCATGAATTATTTCCTGATCGATGGATCCCATTGTATTCGATGGTGACCTTCCACGAAAACATAAGATACTCCGACGCGCTAAAGACAGGCTTGAAACAGCAACAAATAATGGATAAAGTGATGAAGACTCCAGGTATCGAAACTACTTGGCAGGCTTTAGACTTTCAACAACTTGTTCGTCAAATTGAGGAAGCCTGATGTGAATCTTGTATTCTTCAAATCTCTCCAGTACAATCTGAACATAATCAACTGGTTCTTCACATTTGCAGTAGCCGGCAGTTACTAATGGATCGCGGTAATATTTCGGATCGGATTTTTTTAGCAAAAAGTATTGCACATCCAACCACAGAGCCTCATTTCTTCCATACTTCTTACACAACTTGCGGGCATCCAGGATATGTGAAAGGCCGGCATTGTATGATGCCAATATAAACTTTAACCGCTCTTGCTCATTTGGTATTCGTCTGGTCCAATACTTTTCCAGGTACATTAGATAATTCACTCCCGCTTTCAAACTTTGTTTTGGATCATTCAGGTCTGTGGCACCAAAACGTTTGGCTGTTTCAGGCATCAGCTGCATCAAACCTCGTGCTCCCGCCCAGGATTCATCTGTCGGACTAAATTTCGATTCCTGGTAAACCACGGCAGCAAGTAATCTCCAGTCCCACCCCAGTTTGTCGGCACCTTGTTTTATGATATCATCATACGGGGATAGCTTATTGCCGCCCAACGAAGAATAGTCGCTTTGCATATGGACAATCGATGTTCGGGGACTTTTGAAGTACTTATTGTAAATGACCATGAATGTTGGCTGCTGTTTGATCTTCAGGAGCCATTGATCGATTACTTCCATCAGTTTCGGGGAGTTCTTACGCACCGCCCAGGCGATCTGTTGCGGAATGCTGAGAACGGTGCTTACATCGAGGTTTGGATAATATGCAGAATTAACTCTCGCCATCGTGTGGTCAGCGACTGTGTAATCAATCTCCCCCAGAGCGACTTTTCGAATCAACGATTCACTCTCCGCCGTGAGCGTATCATTTTCGATAAGAATATCGCCGCCCAATTCTTCAGACAAATTTTTGAGGTGAAGCTCATGACTCGTTCCTTCGATCACATAAATCTTCTTGCCTATCAAATCGGCTGGATCGCGTATCAGGCTGTCATTGATCTCGTCAAGGGAAAGGTTTCTCCAGTTAGCAGGCTTGCGCTGCACGAGCACCTGATACGTATTGAAATGCGGCCGCGTGAAGTTTACAATCTCGCGCCTTGGTTTTGTGATCGTTAGTGGGAATGCAATGATGTCTCCTTCACCTGTGTTGAGTTGTTCGAACGCGCGGTCCACTCCGGAAGTGACTTTTATTTTCAGACTTACATTCAATTGTTTGGCGAGGAGTTGAAGTAACTCGTATTCATAACCCATTGGATGCCCTTTATAAATAAAATAGCTGAAGGAGTTATTGTCCACCAAAGCGTTGATGTAACCTCTCTTGACAATGGCGTCAAGATCGATTTCTACCTGCGGCACATTAAAGGAGAGGGGGGGAATGGCTTTTTCGCAAGAAAAACTCACAAGGACAAGTCCTGCGGTTGCGAAGTACTTCGAAAATGCCAACATAGGTAGCGATGAAGTTAATAATTTTGACACTCATAAAGAAATTTCTTATGACGCATCAATTGCTATTCAATTGACACTAAAACAGGTTTCGCCAGCGTGCGGAAAAGCACGCATAAAAAAAGGGCCTTGCAGGCCCTTTCTTAAAACATGTGTAGGAATTAATTCCCAAAAATATAACGAAGTCCGACCTGCATCTGCCAACGAGAGATGACATTCAGATCATCTCGATATGTTTCCAAAAGTGGTGTTTTTGTCGTCGCATTCAAATATGGATACTGGAATGTCGGACGCTTCTCGGCGTTGTATCCTGTAAAGTTGACCAGCGTGTTTCTGTTTTGAATTTTATACACTCCCCATTCAGAATTTAACAGGTTTCCAAAGTTGAAAATATCAATACTGAGCTGAAGCGTATTTCTTTTCTTCTTGTCTCCCTTGATGTCAATGAAGAAATCTTGAAGTATTCGAAGGTCCAGCTGTCCAAAGTAAGGTCTTTCAGCACCATTCCGTTCAGCGTATTGTCCTCTGCGTTCACTCAGATACTCATCCTGATTGATGTACGCATCGAGGTCGGACCACTGTTGATCAGCCGTGTATATAGTTCCATCCGTATTCGTGATGTTTGTGAGTAGGATTTCACTTTGATCATTGGGAACGTAGAGCAGGTCGTTACCACCTCCACCAGAGTTATCGCCATTCATATCACCACTGTATACATAAGAAAATCTTCCATTAGGTGCCAGCTCATAAAACATGCCGACGCTGGTTCCCATGAAACCAAGATATTCCTTGCGATAATTCGCTGAAGCTATAACCCTGTGTTTTGCCAGGTTTGTGAAGTAAGCCTGAACGTTTTCATTCGGGTCGCCTGAAATTTGCCGGTCACGCCAGATCGACTGAGCAATAGATCCACCGTCGTTTACGGATCGTGAATCTGTGTAGGTGTAAGCGACAAACGCATCGAGTCCAAAAAGAAAACTCTTCTTCAACTGTGCGGTGATAAAGTAGCTATAACCTTTATTGGTATTCGTCATCACGATAGCATCACTGATATTGGTATTGATCTGAGAGCCCTTCGCAGCAGACGCTCCTGTATTAGGGAAGGTCTTGTAAAAGATAGGCCTGTTATCCGCGCCAACCGCAGATTCAGTAGCATTAGGCAGGTTGATATTCTGATGATAAACGGCGTTCATATCCTTTGTGTAAGCTACATCCAGACTTGCGATAAGCAATTGACCGAAGTCATGGTCAACTGCGATGTTCGTTCTCCATACTTGCGGGAACTTGAAGTTATCAGATGTCACCGCAAGGTTATAAGAAGCGCTCGCGACAGCAGCATCGCCAACTGGACGGTATTGGTCTACATTACCCGAGAATGTTATTGCGGAAAGATCTGCTCCGCTGAATACTCTAGATCCAAACAGCACACCGTTATTGCTGGCCTGATTTGAGATCCATACATAGGGAACACGTCCGGTAAATATACCTGTGCCTCCGCGGATCTGTGTCATGTTATCACCGTTAATGTCATAATTGAAACCCACTCTAGGAGACCACAAGACTGATGTCTTTTGCAATTGATCAGTTTGAATCGTTTGTCCGTCGCGGAAGGTTTTGGATGCAGCATCCTCATTTCTTGTGATATCAGAACTGATTATCGGAATGTCTACTCTTAATCCAACTGTAAAATTGAATTTCCTGCTCACCTCGTATTTGTCCTGCGCATAAAACCCGAGTTGCGTGGCTTTGGTTTCTACAAGAGGGAATGTCCCTTCTGCATTTGCCGCCCAACGTAATTCATAGCGGGCAACATTGCCAGCTGTCCCGGCTGCACTTTGGTAGAAATTATCCAGAGTAGCAAACTGATAAAGGCCGTAATAGGAAGGAGCAAAGCCGTTCTGGAATTTATAGATTTCATTATAGGTTCCAACTGAAATGATGTGTTTACCCAGATACATGTCAAAGTTGTCGGAGATCTGTATCACATCCGTATTCAGGATATTGTTAGCGGAGAAGGGCTCTGTTCCAAACGCGGTGAGGAAGTTGTTCGATCCGTTTCCAATATCAACCATAGGAAATGCTAGGGTTGAAGTCGGTATTTCGCGGAAATCCCTGAACGCGGTGAAACCAATCTGAACTTTGTTGGCGTATTTATTACCAATCGTGCTGTTCAACTCGGCAGAGACACCATTTAGATTATTATTGATCCGATAATAAGCGGCAAGGTATGGCATACCCGTTTGTCCTGGGCTACGCGTATTTCCAATTGCACCACTGGTGCTTGGTACTACATCACGGTAAGAATCAAGGTAATTGTATTTGACGGTCAGCTTGTGATTGGTGCTGATGTTCCAATCTACCTTGACAGCTGCTTTGTCGCTATTCGTTTCAAGATCATAACCTTCGTAAGGTCCCGCATTAAATCCGTAGTTCTCTGATAAGAATGAACTTAGTGCATCGAGCTGAGACGCCTCGACTGCAGAAACGTTTGTTCCTGATGCACCTGCGCGTGAGGCGCTCCATAACGTACCCGGATCATCCCTTCTCTCAACTTCATAGTTTGCAAAAATGAA
>DATHIE010000268.1:0-11113 GCA_035316905.1 Chryseolinea sp.
TAATATCGATCGTATACTGCTTGAGCGTGCTTTCGAATTAGATGCCGAAATGTGCCGGTGGTTCGATCTAACAAGAACTGGAAAATTGCTTGAATATGTGATAGCACACAATCCTTTGGGTGCTCCGAATATTAAAGCTTACCACGTTCACCGACCGATACCGCAGCAGCAGATAGACAGAACCGTAGGTGGTTACGAACAAAATTGTGGCTATCCGGGTGGACCAAGCTGTAATTAAATATTGATCATAGAATGAAATGAAGGAAAGCCGGGGAATTACTCTCCCCGGCTCCTTTGTTTATATGATCTTCGTTTTCAAACGGAACGGATGCGTATCTTTGAATCATAAGACCACTCAATACAGGATTCATTTTTATTTTGGTCAACTTTTTCAGATGCCTAAATCGTTCAATCATATTCACCTTTTTCTCACCGCTGCACTAATTATCTTTTCGTGCACGCGCGCAACCGAGAATCCCCCGGTTGCTGACGCTCAACCCGTCGGAGACCAAAACCTTGCCTACAAGTGGGGGAAAATTTCACTGGAGTGCACGGCCAATGACACCGAAAACTTCCGACCACGACCAACTGTAACATCACGCATACTTGCATTGATCTGGACTTCCGTCTTCGATGCCTGGAGTCGTTATGATTCCAGCGCCAAACCTTTTTACCTCACGTCAGTTGAAAGAAGACCGGCTTCTGAACAAACGTTGAAAAACAAAGAAATAGCTATTAGCTATGCCGCCTACAGGGCAATGCGTGAGTATTATTTTTCTGATTCAGTTCTTCTTCGGAATAAGATGATTGAATTCGGCCTTGATCCGGATGATAGTTCAACCGATCCAGCTACGGCTGTCGGTATTGGTAATCTCGCCGCGAAAATGGTGATCGATAGCAGACGCAGTGATGGATCGAATGAAGATGGAATGCTCAGCAACGGTCAGGCTAAGCGATACGCAGATTACACCGAATACAAACCTGTCAACACTGCCGACAAGCTTTCGGACCTGAGCCGCTGGCAACCAAAATACTTTTCCGATGGCCAGGGCGGAAAGTTTGCGCCGGGATGTCTTACTCCCCATTGGGGAAAGGTCGTTCCTCTTGCACTAAAGTCTGGAGATCAGTTCAGACCAGGACCACCGCCAGCACTTGGATCAAAACAACTCGATGCTGAAATAAAAGAAGTAGTTGACGTGCAAACCAATCTGACGTCAGAACAAAAAGGCCTCGTCGAGTTTATGCGCGACGGTCCCAAGTCTGTTCAACAGGCAGGTCACTGGTTCATTTTTGCTCAGAATGTTTCTGTTCGCGACAAGCATACACTGGATGACGATGTAAAAATGTATTTTCTCGTCGAGATGGTAGCCATGGATGCTTTCATAGCCGCATGGGATGCCAAGATGCACTACGACTATGTTAGGCCTTATACGCTTGTTCATGATTACTATAAAAACAAAGTGATACAGGCATGGGGAGGACCAGCGAAAGGAATGGTTTCAATGAAAGGCGATCAATGGAGACCCTACTCACCAGACACTTTTCTCTGCCCGCCATTTCCAAGTTATGTTTCAGGACATAGCTGTGTCAGCGGTGCCTGTTCAGAAGTTCTAAGATTATTCACCGGAAGCGATGAGTTTGGCGAAGAAGTAAAAATTGTCGCAGGCTTGTTAACCGAACCCGACAATATTGGAGATACCGTCACTTTGAAATTCCCAACATTCACCGAAACCGCGGAGATGGCGGGAAGGTCGCGAGTATTAGGCGGATATCACATACAGGCGGATAATGTGGAAGGACTGAAGTTGGGACGGGCAGTGGCTTCGGCCGCGTGGGAAGTTTATCGCGAGCATGTAGGTAAGAGTGGAGAATGAGGAATATAAAAAAGTAAGGAAATCAGGCAGCACCTTCGAGAATAGGAAAAAATGGGACAAGCTATCTTTGTTTCGCATCCCATCAGTTGCCCCGAGCTTCAGCTCCACTGAACAAATCAGTTGCCCTGAGCTTCAGCTCGGGGATAAATAGATGAGGAATTTTGGCTTTAGCCAAAGAAGGTTATCGATAGTCTGAGAATCATCAATTGCCCCGAGCTTCAGCTCGGGGATTATTGGATGTATGAATTTTGGCTTTAGCCAAATGAAGGTTGTGTAAATCTATTTTATCCGTTATGCCACATATAAAAATCATGATCCATTTCGTATGGTCAACAAAAAATAGACAGCCATTTCTGGCCTCATCCGAATTAAGAAAAAAGGTATGGAAACATATCAAAGAGAACGCAACCGAAAAAGGAATATTCATTGACATGATAAATGGATACCAGGAACATTGCCATTGTCTCATTTCCCTCGGGATAGATCAGTCAATTAATAAGATCATGCAATTGCTCAAAGGAGAGTCATCTTATTGGATCAACAAGAACCGACTGTGTAGAGAAAAATTTGAATGGCAAGATCAATATTTTGCAGGTGCTGTGTCTGAATCATTGGTGCCCAGAGTCAGAGAGTACATCAAAAATCAGGAAGATCATCATCAAACCAAAACTTTTGCGGAGGAGTATGATCTTTTGATAAAGGAGGTTGAATCCTGAAGAAAACAGCAGTGGATTGTTTGGCTAAAGCCCAAAGATATCCTGAATCTTTCCATGAGCTAAAGCTCATGGCAATTGATTGAATTATTAAATTTGTTAAAACTAAGACTTTGGATGCCCCAAATTCGATATGAGAACAATGACCAAAACATCAATTCGCACCCTCCCTCTGACCATCCTACCAATTCTGCTTTTGCTCCTTGGATGCGGGAAAAGCGATAAACCTGCTCAGACCGAGGCCGCCCCAGCGACCACCACCACTCCCGCGGTCTTCAAAAAAGTCCCCTCTTCCGAGAGCGGCGTCGCGTTCGCGAACAAGGTCGATGAAAACATCAATACCTTTTTTGATGTCTTTGCCTATGTGTACAATGGTGGAGGTGTAGCGATCGGAGACATCAACAACGACGGACTTCCGGACATCTATTTCACCGGCAACGAGGTGCCAAATAAACTATATCTCAATCAGGGTAACCTTAAGTTCAAAGACATCACCGAAGCAGCCGGCGTTCAGGGAAACGGAAAATGGAATAATGGCGTCACCATGGTTGACATAAATGCAGATGGTCTGTTGGACATCTATGTATGCAAAGGAGGTTGGCAGGAAACGGCTGAGCAAAGAAGGAACCTGCTGTTCGTTAACCAGGGCGATCTTACTTTTAAGGAGCAAGCGAAAGCCGTGGGACTTGATGAACCCGGATATTCCATACATGCGTCGTTCTTTGATATGGATAACGACAATGATCTGGATGCTTACATCACAAACCGTCCCGACTCATTTGATCTACCACTAACTCAAATGGTTCGACAGAAAAAGTTATCTCCTTCAATAAGCAGAGACAAGTTGATGATCAATGAAAAGGGGAAATTCAAAGAAATTGGATTAAAAGCTGGAATCACCAACAACTTTGGATACGCGCTAAGTGTCGTTACGTCCGACCTCAACAACGATGGCTACACCGATATTTTTGTTGCCAATGATTTTGCGGAAGGTGACTATATGTACATCAACCAAAAAAACGGGACGTTCAAAGAAAAGATCAAAGAGGCGACCAACCATATTTCGATGTACTCCATGGGAACAGACGTGGCAGATATCAACAACGATGGACTTGAAGATATTATGGTCAGCGAGATGTTACCCGAAGATTATCGGAGATCGAAAGTTTCAATGCCATCTATGGATGTAGAAGGATTCTATGCTATCGTGAATAGCGGAATGCACAAACAGTACATGCACAATGCACTCCACCTCAATCAGGGCAATTTGTTCTTTAGCGAAATATCACAGTTGTCGGGTGTTGCAAAAACGGATTGGAGCTGGTCTTGCCTCATGTCTGACTTTGACAACGATGGCAATCGCGATATGTTCGTCGCGAATGGTTATAAGCGTGATGTATTTGATGGTGACGCTCAGGAAAAACTTGGTGAGTATGTCAGGTTGAATAAGCACAAATTTCAATCGGCGGAGGAAATGATGGAGAAAGGATTTAAGGATTTTATCAACATATACAGTTCAATCAAGGTAAAGAACTATTTATTCAAGAATAAAGGAGACCTTCAGTTTGAGAATGTTAGCGATGTCTGGGGATTTAATGAAAGTAGTTTTTCAAATGGTGCCGCTGTGGGCGATCTTGATAACGATGGTGATCTCGACCTTGTAATCAACAATCTCGACGATCAGGCATTTGTTTACGAAAACACTTCGTCACCTGCCAACAATTACCTGAAAGTGAAATTAGCCGGCCCTCCAGCTAATGCCGATGGCATCGGGGCTAAAGTGACAATTTATACCGGTGACCAAATCCAATATTTTGAAAATAAGACTGTACGCGGTTATCTGTCATCAAATGAGCCTATAGTACATTTTGGCCTGGGTAAGATCGAAAAGGTGGACAGCGTCCTGGTGGTGTGGAACGATGGAAAGGAAAGTCTTGTAAAGATCGTAGATAAAAACCAAACTCTTAAGGTTGCATACGCTCAGGCCGTTAAGCAGACAAAAAGGGCGCAAAAACAAAATCCTTTATTTGCTGAAAATGCGAAAACACTACTGGCGCAACCTTTCAATCATAAGGAAAATGAATTCAATGAATACAAAGTGCAAACGTTGTTGCCCCATATGTTTTCAAAAAGCGGTCCCTTTGTTTCCACAGGGGATATCAATAAGGACGGAAATGATGATTTCTTTGTCGGTGGAGCTGCGGGACAGGCGGGTAGTCTCTACGTTCAGCAGAACGGAGCATTTGTAAAGGCGGGAGGAGCAACGTTCGAAAGTGATAAGAATTTTGAGGACATGGGCTCAACACTCTTTGATGCTGACCAGGATGGCGACCTTGACCTCTATGTAGTGAGCGGTGGAAGCGAGTACAAAGAAGGTTCGGAACAATACAATGACCGACTATATACCAATGATGGGAAAGGAAATTTCAAGAAGACAGCAGCTATCAATACTTTGAGCAGTGGATCGTGTGTAGTTGCCCATGATATTGACGGTGACGGTGACCTCGATCTGTTCCGCGGCGGACAGGTTGTAAGCGGAACGTACCCCAAGACTCCTAAGAGTTATATCCTGATAAATGAAAAGGGAAAGTTTGAAGACAAAACCACATCGATATCTTCGGATATTTCTCAAATAGGCATGGTTAGCTCTGCTACCTGGACTGATCTCGACGGCGATAAGTCTGCCGAGTTGATCGTCGTTGGCGAGTGGATGCCGGTGAGGATCTTTCAATACAAGAATGGAAGACTTGAGGATGTTTCTAAGGCGTACGGCGTGGAGAATACTGAAGGATGGTGGAATACGGTTGTTGCGGACGATTTGGATGGCGATGGTGATCAGGATCTGATCGCCGGTAATATCGGGGAGAATTATAAATTTAAGGCGAGTTATGAAAAACCATTTCAGGTCTTTGCCAAAGATTTTGATAGTAACGGCAGCAATGACATCTTCCTCGCACGTTTTGTGAGGGATAGTGTGCTGGTTCCGATCCGCGGAAAAGAATGCACTTCAGCGCAGATGCCCATTATAAAAGAAAAGTTTCCGACGTATCTTTCATTCGCTACGTCAGACCTTCCGACAATTTTGGGTAAAGACATCGAGACAGCCGAACATCGCAAAGCATATTTATTTTCAAGCGTGATACTTTTAAACAACAACGGTAACCTATCGATCAAAAAGCTACCCATTGACGCGCAGCTGTCTGCAGTTATGGGTATCGTTGTTGATGACTTCGACGGCGATGGCAAAAAAGATATTTTGATCGGTGGAAATAAATTTGATACCGAAGTGGAAACAACACCGGCGGATGCGTCACCTGGTGTCTTTTTGAAGGGTGCGGGAGATATGACATTCAAGAGCATTAAATCTGAAGCAAGTGGATTTTTCATTCCTTATAATGTGAAGGATATACACTCAATCATGATAAAAGGAGAGAAGGCAATTTTGGTTGGTGCCAACAACGAGAAGTTGCGCATTTTTACCCTTAGAAATAAAAATGCAGCCGGTACTAAATTGGCGCTTAACAAATAGATGGTGATTTAATTCCTATATTAAAATGTCATCCAGAGTTAAACACCGTGGGTCACGGAAAAAATTTTAAAAGACCTAGTGTTCAATCAAGGATATTTTGCAGTATGCATTTGGAGCGGCACCGCGAGATAAAATGCAGGGTCACGATGGAGACTAAGTTTGCACAACGACCGCGTGCGCTAAAGCTATAGCGGTGGCGCATCACAAAGCGAAATGCCCCGATAATTATCGGGGTGGCCTTCGTGGTTCTTCGTGGCCTTTGTGACCTGCATTATTCATCAAATGGATGAAAAGTCACGATCAAGAGTGATGCAAAATTAATTTGTTGCTACACTAGTATAGATTGATAATCAAGTAGTTGGAGGAACGTCATTGTAAGCGCGTGCTGCATTCTCATGAGACTGCGCTAGAGGAATGGGCTTTTGCAAGTTGCATACTGGGTCGCTTGGAAATGGATTGCCGAAGTTATTTTAGATAAGACCGCTGTTTTTATATGCTGATATCCTGCGTTTGAAACTGACATACCTATTTTTGAAACTACTTATTGTTACCACCGTAATTCTTCAATTCCTCCTGCTTATTGGTTGTCGATCGGGAGCCGAAAGTGCCGGGGGATCACTTAACAGGCTTGTTGATGCAGGTAGCCCTTACCTTCGTGAGCACGCCGATAATCCTGTAGATTGGTACGAGTGGGGACCGGAAGCTCTTGCAAAAGCGAAAGCTGAAAACAAACCTCTTATTATCAGCATAGGTTATGCGTCTTGTCATTGGTGCCATGTAATGGAACGGGAATCGTTCATGGATACGGCCGTCGCGCGTATCATGAATGAAAACTTTGTATCCATAAAGATCGATCGGGAGGAACGTCCTGATATCGATCAGATCTACCTTGAGGCGGCGCAACTCATTTCAGGTAATGGAGGTTGGCCGCTGAATGCATTTGCGCTTCCGGATGGAAAACCATTCTACGCAGGGACCTACTTTCCAAAAGATCGATGGACAACTTTATTAAAACAAGTTATCCAGGTCTATCGGGACGAAAATGCCAACGTCATTAAACAAGCCGACGCACTTACGAAGGGTATTCAATCAAACGAAATAATTCCGTCTTCAAATAAGACAATTGAAGTTGACCGTAAAGCATATGAAGGTGTATTTACCAGTTGGGAAACTTCATTTGACCCGAAATGGGGTGGTATCTCTGGTGCACCGAAATTTCCAATGCCATCAGTAGGTGAGTTCTTGCTACAGTACCATCACCTGACAAAAAATGAAAAGGCACTTAGTCTTGCCACGGTAACCATGGACGCAATGGCTAATGGTGGAATCTTTGACCACCTCGGTGGCGGGTTTGCGCGATACTCCACAGATGCGATCTGGCATGTACCGCATTTCGAAAAGATGCTTTACGACAATGCCCAGCTTGTGAGTTTGTATTCACACGGTTACCAGGTTACTCAGAATCCATTGTACGCCGACGTCATTCACAAAACATTAGGATTCATAAACCGTGAAATGACTTCTCCCGATGGCGGGTTTTACTCTTCACTGAATGCAGACAGCGAAGGGGAGGAGGGAACGTTTTACATATGGACCAAAGCGGAAATTGCGCAGATCATTGGACCAAAGGCATCGGAACTCTTTATGCCCTATTACCAGATCACAGACTCAGGCAATTGGGAGCATGGTAAGAATGTTCTCTTCAGGAAAATGTCGAAAGAGAAATTGGCAGAGATGAAAGGTCTTTCGCTGGAAGAATGTGCCCGTTTGCTGAACGACGCCGAGTCGCTTTTACTGAAAGCGCGAAATCAGCGTGAGCGTCCCATTCTTGACGACAAGATACTTTTATCATGGAATGCATTGATGCTGAAAGGATACATCGATGCGTATTATGCGCTGGGTAACTCCGAATATCTTGAAGCAGCGATGACCAATGCAAGATTCATCGAAAAGAATTTCGTTCGCGGTAATGGCGGACTATGGCGAAGTGTTAATGACGGAAAAGCAGGCATCGAAGCATTCCTCGACGATTATGCTCTCCTGGCCAAGGCATACATTTCATTGTACCAGGCTACTTACGACATCCACTGGCTTGAACAGGCGAAACTATCCGCAGATTATGCAATTGCCAATTTTGACAATGAACAGAGCGCACTGTTTTTTTATACATCAAACAAAGCAGAAAGCCTTGTGGCGCGCAAGATGGAAGTCGCCGACAATGTGATACCCGCTTCAAACTCTGTGCTGGCGGAGGTATTATATATTCTAGGTGAATATTTTGCTGATGCGTCTTATGTGGAAACCAGCAAGGCAATGCTTAGCCATATTACTCCTCAGATTGGGCCGAACGGACCCTACTACTCTAATTGGGCGAGCTTAATGGGTCTGACAACCAGCGGGCCATACGAAGTTGCTGTTATGGGTACAGAAGCGCTCGTTAAGAGTAGTGCGATACGAAAAAATTACTATCCAACCGCTTTATTTATGGGAGGTGATAAGGAAAACCTTCCTTTGCTGGAAAACAAGAATGTAGAAGGTCGCACTATTATTTATGTCTGCCGCAATAAGGTGTGCAAGCTCCCGGAAGAAGACGTGGCGAAAGCGATCAAGCAATTGAGATAGGTCAAAAAATCCAAAAGAATTGCGTCAAAAGGCAGGCTTGTACTGGATGTAAATCCGGGATGGATTCGGTCAACTCGACATTTAGACAATTAGCTTATTTATGCTGGATCGAGATCGTTTCGCTCGTTCTTCCACGCTGGTCAAATGCTCTGAATTTTATTGAGGGTCCGTGAGGAATAGGAGCACTATAGACCATGCTTGTACTATCGGGTTCGGAATTATCCGTCGTATAACGGATAACAAAACCTGGAAGCTGGATATTCGCGAACACTTTTCCGTCTCTCGCCGTGGCGCCAGGAGTTGGTATGCGATAGTTTATTCCACCATTATAATAGTCGAGTCTTGGCAGTTCTCGTTTTCCCAATGTGTTGACAAATACGGCCAACGCATCATCGTAGAGTTGTTGAGATCTTGCCGGATTTTTTTCTTTTACCCAGGCAGGGTCTGGTGACCAAGCGCGTTCTGCGAGTGCAAGCAATCTGGGAACAAGGAGGTATTCCATCAAGTCAGCTGAAATGACATTTTCACCCCACAATGCTCCCTGTATACCCATGATATTTTGCTTGCCTTTCTCCGAGAGTAATTCCTTGCCTTTGAAAAAGTCCGGGGCATGCGCTTTGCCGCGCACGTCAGTCTTGAAATTCCGATAGTAATCGTATGGAATAAAAGAATAGATCCTGTTGATATCAAGAAATCCGATCCATGCGTCTCCCGGTTCATTGAATGACTCGGTATATGCGAGGTCAAAATAAAAGTGGTCAAAGCATGTCATCACGGTTTTGTAGCCTGTGTTTGCCAGCTTATATGGGATGTCTTCATTGCCGTACATGTTCCACCATGCGTCGACCTGAAGATCATTGCTGACAAATTCGGGATTAATGATGTGTTTTGAGTCGTCTTCGGTTTGCGTTCCTACCACAAGCTCCTGCCATCCATAGATATTAAGATCACGTGCTCTTAATATTTTCTTGATTTCCTCGAAGTAATAGCTCCAAAGACCCTTACCAGGTTTGATGGAAGGATTTGCTTGCAGGAATGAAGCGACTGCGGGAGATTTTTCCCACGATCCGAAGGGCACTTCATCTCCGGCCATGTGGATTGCAGTTAACGGTGCGTCGGCTTCACGATGCATGGTTATCAATTCATCGATCACTTTTTCGATGAACGTATAAGTTGATGGCAACGCCACGTTCATCACATTGTCTCTGAAGTATTGTGAGCTAAGGTAGGTTGATTGATCTGCTGAATCGCTGAGAAGATAGCGGTTGGCCTCCACGCTATTGTTCTCGTCTAAATACTTCTGATGGCGATATTCCATCGCTTTAATGGCGGCCCTCGCATGGCCCGGCGATTCTATTTCTGGAACTACACGAATATGCCGGATAGCTGCGTATCTGACGATGTCGATGTAGTCTTCACGGGTGTAATATCCGTTGCCGGCCGGCTTGGCGAAAGGTCCCGATCCATAAGATGGATGAAGCTGCTGATTGTTGTCGAATGGAAATCCACGCTTTGCACCCACTTCCGTCAATTCGGGAATACCGGGTACTTCCAGCCGCCATCCTTCGTCGTCACTCAAATGAAAGTGAAATACGTTCAGCTTATATAACGACATGATTTCAAGAACCTTCAATATTTCTTCTTTGGACTGAAAGTTTCGCGCAACATCCAGCATGAATGCGCGGAAGGGGAATCTTGGTTTGTCTACAACATTCACTCCCTTGATGTCGATTGTCTTCTTTGTATTCTTCCAGGCATCTCCGGGAATACAGGTTTTCAAAGATTGAATGCCGTAAAAAATACCGGCACCGTCATTGGCTTCAATTATGACCTCACTATTACCCATCCTTAGTTCATACTCTTCAGGGCCGAGATTCTTTTTCATTAGACGGATAACTGAACCCGCTGCTGTAGGAATTAGCTTTGGTCTCGCACCTAGTACCTTCTGAAGTTCATCTGCGAGATATGTTGCTTCGTTCTGAAAAGTTGAATCGCTTACGATCACGGTGTTGTCATTAAGCTCGAAATGTTCCTTCGTTTCCAGGTATTTCACTGGCGTGGGAAACACTCTGGGGAGGTTCTCTAAAGGAATATCCGCTATTGAAGCGTTGCTTGCGTAAATTGCTTCTGGATTTGCTTTAGGTAATTTTTCCCGTGTTGAATCGCTGAGAATCGGATTGATAAGTGCTATTGGAATCTCACTGTTATTTTCGTTCACCCAGAAAAGTCCTGAAGGAATGTCCTGGTAGTTAGCGATGAGCCGCTTGCCTTTATACGTAATATTTACAGATTCTCCAGGGTGAAGTCCCTTGAAACTGCCAGTTGGACGGATGAAAAAAAGCTCGCCACTAACGTGGACCAGTTCAAAGTCAGGT
>DATHIE010000269.1:0-6998 GCA_035316905.1 Chryseolinea sp.
ACGCATTGGGCATACCAATCATTAGCATCAAAATAACCATACCAATAAGCGCAGAGATTGGATTGAAAGACGACTTCGGAATGTTGGTGACCGGCAGAATAACAAGATTCATCATCACCCAAACAAATGCACCGTAGAGGATTCCTGAAACTATTTTGTTCTGTCTCAAAAACTTCAATCGCGGATACAGCAAATAAAATAACAACGTCCACGAGAGGGCGATCATGAAATGCATTACTAGGCCTGCGATGGCCATGGTAGCACCACCGGTAAATGCATCAGCGCCAAATAAGCCGCTGGCTACAAACTGAAGTAGTCTTTCAGGTGATGTGCCTCGCTGGATATATGCACTCGTGCAAGCAGCCAGGATATCCAATGTGCCCGCGATCAAGCCGGTAGTAAGAACAGCAGCGGCAAAAGTCTGCTGTGAATGAGAATCTTTTTTCATCAGTTGTGAAAGTATAGGGGATTTCCCCTGCGTAAACTTTGCCCCGAGTACTCGGGGTCTCTGCGGTAAATTCCCATACCCACACTCACTCACACCCACCGAACTACTAGCACACCAACCTCAAAGATTCCCGCCTTTCTTTTCCTTCACAGCATGGTCTACTGCACGCGCAGTCAACGCCATGTAAGTCAAAGATGGATTTTGCGTTCCTGTGGATGTCATACACGCGCCATCGGTAACAAATACGTTCTTACAGGCGTGAAGCTGATTCCATTTATTCAACAAAGAAGTCTTAGGATCATTTCCCATTCTTACACCGCCCATTTCATGAATATCTAAACCAGGTGCTTGTTTCGAGTCGCTCGTTTGAATGTTCGTGAAGCCAGCCTTGGTAAACATTTCCGTCATTTGCTCCAGGTAATCCTTGATCATCTTTTCATCGTTATCATCGTAGTCGATTGAAATATTCAGCTGCGGCATACCCCACGCATCTTTGAGATCCTTGCTGAGTGAAACGTAATTGGTTTCTTTGGGAATCGTTTCTCCCATTATATGTGAACCTACATTCCACGCACCAAGTGACGGATTCAGAAGATTTTCTTTAAAGTCTTCGCCCACTCCTTCCCTTTCGCGATCAACTCTTCTGAATGCCCCAAAACCTGCAGCATATCCTCTGAGAAAATCTGTTTCCTGTTTACGTACATTCCTAAAACGGGGAATGTAGCAGCCATTCGGACGGTTCCCATACTTCGTAAATTCCTGAAATCCCTCGTACTCAGCTGAAATTCTCGCTCTATAAATATGGAAGGCAACGAATTTACCAAGTAAGCCATTGTCATTACCAAGTCCATTCGGGAAGCGAGTAGAAGTAGAGTTCAGGAGTATGAGATTAGTATTCAATGCAGCGGCATTTACAAAAATGATATCCGCAAAATATTCGGTAGTTTCTTTTGTGTTCGCGTCGATCACTCTCACGCCTGTTGCCTTGCCTTTCCTTTCATCATAGATCAGTGAATGAACTACGGAGTCGGGCCGCAGGGTCATATTTCCTGTTCGCATAGCCCACGGGATCGTTGAGGAGTTACTGCTGAAGTAACCTCCGAACGGACATCCTCGCTGACATAGGTTTCGATACTGGCAAGTTGCGCGTCCTTGTTCGAGGTGAACCGGTTGAGCTTGTGTAATGTGAGCGCATCTTCCAATGATAATGTGTCTATCCTTATAAAGCTCCGCTACTTTTTCGCTGAAGTACTTTTCAACGCAGGTCATCTCATGAGGAGGCAGAAATTCACCATCAGGTAATTCATCCAGGCCATCTTTGTTACCCGATATTCCCGCAAACTTTTCTACATGGCTATACCATGGAGCAATATCGGCGTAACGAATAGGCCAATCGACAGCAAATCCATCACGCGCCGGACCGGTATAATCAAAGTCGCTCCACCGCTGTGTTTGTCTCGCCCACAATAACGACTTACCACCAACCTGGTATCCACGAATCCAGTCGAACGGTTTTTCCTGCACGTAGGGATGATCCTGATCTTTCACAAAAAAATGTTGGGCATCTTCACGGAACGCGTAGCAACGGCTCACCACAGGATTTGCTTTTTGAATTTCGTCGGGGACCTCACCGCGATGCTCAAATTCCCACGGTTTCATATTCGTGGTGGGATAATCAATGTTATGCTTTACATCACGGCCGCGTTCCAGCACCAATGTCTTTAATCCCTTTTCAGTCAATTCTTTTGCGGCCCATCCGCCACTGATGCCTGAACCGATCACGATCGCATCAAATGTATTGTTCTTGGCTTGGTCACTAGGTTGAAAGTTCATCCGATTACAGTTTGAATGTCATTTTTATCTTTTATTTCGACACATCCCTCAAATCTCCCAGGGATCATATTGTATGTAAGGACATTTGTCAATACATACTCAGAACTAAGAAATGCCTGAGAGGAATAGCGCTTCGTCAAGGAATAGAAAGCGGGAAGATCTTCTTTCTTTTCGCCCTCTTTCGCGCCTTTGTTTTTTTGCTCCAGCTCAAGAAGGAATTTCTTTCTCTCTTCCGCTGAACATTTTTCGAAGGGTTTGTCGAATCTTTCTTTTACAGCCTTGTCCACAAGTGAAAGTCCGGAGATGAATTGTTGCTGACTTTCTTTATCCTGGCAATCGTCGACCATCTTCAGGACAAAGTGATGTACATTTAATGCCTTTGCGCCGGGTATGTCGGTTGCCGGAATTATGGTCTCAGCAATTTCAGCAAGTAACGCTTCCTGGTCACCATTCACGATGATGTTCCGCAGCTGGATACTCGCTTCCTTAACCTGTTGAACGCAGGACGGCAATATCATCGCGCCAGCTGTGATAAAGCCCAGTTGTTTCAGTGCGATCCGTCTTTTCATATTGGTTGTTAAAAATTGATGGTTAAAGGTAATAGTCCAATGCCGGTTAATCAATAGTAAATAGTCGATAGTCGATGGTCAATAGTCGATGGTAGATTGGTGGAAGATTCATGGTTGACCAAAAGCATTGAATCATGCACTATCGGCCATGGACCATGGACTATGGACTATGGACTAAGGACTATCAAACTATTGACTACTAGCTGCCTGTCGCTTGTCACGGTCCATCTCCGATTTGAATTTTTCACCCAACGCCTTTAGCTCAACGACAATATCGGGATGCGCCGTAGAGACATCCGTCGCTTCACCCGGATCTGCCTCCAGGTCGAACAGAGAAAGTCCTATGCTCTGCGATGTAATTTCTCCCCGAACGCCGTCAGTTCCGGGCTTCGTGACGTGTTCATAGTTGTGTGGAAAATGCAATTTCCATTTGCCTTTCCTCACTGCTTGCAAGTCATTTATCTGAAAGTAGTAATGAACCTCACGTACATTTTGTTTCGATTTACCCAATAGCAATGGAAGGATACTTTTACCATCAATTACATTGGGTAATGTTTTGGTGTTAGTTATGTCTGCGACTGTTGGCAACAAGTCGATAAGTGCGGCAAACGATGAGCAACTGGAATTCGAAGGAATACGTTTTGGCCATCGCGCTATGAACGGCACACGTACTCCTCCCTCAAACGTGGTATTCTTTCCTTCTCTCAATCCGCCCGACGAGCCGGCGTGATTACCATACACTAACCAGGGTCCGTTGTCGGACGTGAATATCACTAACGTATTTTCGTCCAGCCCTTCATTTTTCAACGTCTTCATCACCTCACCCACCGACCAATCAATTTCCTGGATGACATCCGGATAAAGGCCCTTTCCGGATTTACCGGCAAACTGCTGTGATACATAAAGTGGAACGTGCGGCATGGCATGAGCGATGTACAGGAAAAAATTCTTCTTCTTGCTTTGTTTGATGAACAACTGAGCCCGCTCTGTATAACGGCGTACTAACTGACTTTGATCAGGATTTTTTTCGATCGTCTTTTCATTTTCTACCAGGGGAAGGTCGGGAAATGCCGGCATATTAGCAGGCCACATATCATTGCTGTATGGAAGTCCGAAGTACATATCGAACCCGTGATGTGTTGGTAGGTGTTGCGTGTGATGTCCAAGATGCCATTTTCCTATGCAAGCGGTAGCGTAACTCTTATCCTTTAGGACTTCGGCTATAGTTTTTTCGTTTGGATTGAGACCGACGAAGTACTTATCGCGTGTCCACTCCGGACCTTCCGGTCCAACCACCCACGGGAAGCCTACGCGCTGCGGATAACAACCCGTCATTAATGCTGCTCTTGATGGCGAACATTGCGGTTGTGAATAGAAATTTGTGAACCTCATTCCTTCTGCCTGCAGTTTTACAAGATTAGGAGTAGAATATGCAGCACCAAATCCCTCGATATCGCCGTATCCAAGATCATCGGCAAAAATGATTACGATGTTTGGTAATTGCTGCGATCGAATAACGCCGCAATTCAGCAGCACTATAAACGCACACAAAAGAATCTTATCACACATCATGAATTTTCGGCGCAGGCTGATCGTAAGGGATTGAATCCGCTTCGGAAAATTGGAATTTTCGAAAGAAATAAGCGCAGGTTTTTCAATCTTATTTGACATCTTTAGTGATTGTTTGAATTGTGACGCGTCAATCTTATGATATATTATGAAAAAAATTCATTATTCGCTTTTTCTTTTATTTCTAATGGGATGTGGTAGCCGCGAAAGCCAAAATATGGAGACCAAAGAACAACAACCAGAAGTGCCAGTTTACTCAAAAGGTACCTTTGGATATGATCTCGATTTCTTAAAGCAGCATCATAAAGATCTGATACTGCTGGGAGATAGCAACAAAGCTCAGCTGATCGTTCTGCCTGCCTATCAAGGCCGCGTGATGACCAGCACCGAAGCAGGCAATGATGGGTCAAGCTTCGGATGGATTAATTACGATCTTATTGCATCCGGCAAAAAAGCCGAACATATACATGCATTTGGCGGTGAAGAACGCTTCTGGTTAGGTCCGGAAGGAGGACAGTTTTCAATCTATTTCAAAAAAGGCACTGAATTTACATACGACAATTGGCTTGTTCCGAAGGAAATAGATACCGAACCGTTCACACTCATAAGCTCCTCCGCTAACGAAGCGCGATTCGAGAAGGAAATGCATCTCGAAAACTATACAGGTACAAAGTTCGATCTACTAGTGAACCGGAATGTCCGGTTGTTGGATGGTGCAGGCATAGATAGCTTGTTAGGCCTACCCGTTCCCGACGGTGTGGAGGTGGTTGCCTTTGAAACTGAAAACAAACTAACGAACAAAGGTACAAGCGCCTGGACAAAAAAGACTGGTATGTTGTCGGTATGGATCCTTAGTATGATGAATGCCTCCGAACAAACAACGGTTGCTGCTCCTTACAAAAAGAGCAATGAAGGGAAGCTCGGTAAAATTGTGACGGATGACTACTTTGGAAAAGTGCCTGCCGATCGGTTAAACGTTAAAGATGGTTTAATACTATTTAAGGCAGATGCTAAATACCGAAGTAAGATTGGGATCTCACCCGAAAGAGCTTTGCCCTTAGTAGCCAGTTATGATGCTACCAATGGTGTCCTCACATTTGCAACGTTTACCCTACCTGAAAAACACACTGGCTACGTGAATTCGTTGTGGCAAATTCAAAAAGAGCCATTTAAAGGTGATGCCGTGAATTCATACAATGATGGCCCCGTGAATGGCGCGCAAATGGGACAACTATACGAGATAGAAAGTTCTTCTCCCGCCGCTGCACTCGGGCCTGGCGAAACCCTAACGCATTATCATCGGACGATACATCTCAAAGGATCGAAAGAAGCACTGGATCAAGTTGCATTGAAGTTGTTGGGTGTTGGTGTTGAGGGAATCGTTATCCGTTAATGGTTAATCGTTAATCGTAGTGTGGGCATGAGAGTGGGCATGCTCACCGCAAAGACGCAATGACGCTAAGACCAATCTCTGCGAATACTTTGCGTCTTCGTGTCTTAGCGGTAAAACACACCCGCACCCACTCACACACCACGATTAACGGATAACGGTTAACGGATTAACGGCTCTACAGGCCCTTCAAAAACTTCAGACTCTGAGGAACCTGTACACTCACAGAGCTACTCTCATCTTCAATATAATAGTGAGCAATACTGGATTTCTTGGCGGCCTTGATAACCTTTGCTACATCGATCTGACCTGTACCGAGAGCGACATCATTTTCAACGGAGGTTGAGCCTGTGTAATCGCCCACAACACCTTTCTTCAAATCCTTTACGTGCATCAGCTTAAAACGCTTGGGGTATTTTGTTAACAAAGCTGCAGGATCGGCGCCGGGATGGAATGCCCAAAGTATATCGAGCTCGAAGCTTACATACTCCGCATTGGTGTTCGCCATCATGTAATCGAAAAATGTTCCATTATCATACGGCTGGAACTCATAGCCATGGTTGTGATAACAAAACGTCAGGCCATAGGTTTCTTTCAACACTTTTCCTGCTGTGTTGAAATCCTCAATAGCTTTTTTTGCTGTTTCAATTGTAAATGGTCCATCGTGAGGAATCCAGGCGACCCGAACGAAAGAAGCGCCAAGCGTTTTTGCGTTCTGCGCTACTTCACTTGTTTTGTTGACCAGGTCAGGATAGCTCACTCCGAAAGATGTGCAGCGCATGCCTCTTTCATCCAGCATCTTTCGCAATTCAGCAGCTGTCTTCCCAAAAAGATTGGAGAATTCAATGTTTGTGACACCCAGTCTTTTGATAGTATCGAGCGTCGACGGAACATCCTTCTGGAAACTGTGACGATAGGTATATGAAACAACTCCCGGGGTATCCTTCAAGGTCTTGCCAAAACGCTGAGCCAACACAGATTCAACCACAAGGGTTGTCAACAAAAACAGGAATAATGATCTCATAATATATCGGTTAAAATAAAGAAGTCAGCAAAGCTACTTACCAAATCGATGATAGCTGCATTACCTTCAGCGAATCTACTTCAATTACTCCAGCGGAACTATAAATTTTTAACTGGCTTAAGTCCTCTTCAGGAAAAAACACGGCAGTCATCACTGTCAGTCCAT
>DATHIE010000270.1:0-4838 GCA_035316905.1 Chryseolinea sp.
TGACTATACCTTCAATCGAGTGGGATCAGGCAGCGCTCGGTGATTTCGATGGCGATGGTGACCTCGATATTTCGTCATTGTCAGGAGCATTTAAAAACAATAGCGCATCAGCCAACGCCGCTCCGGTTGCGCCCGTCGTAACCGGTAGCAATGTATCAGGTTCATCGGTAGAACTTTTATGGCAGGTGGCGAGTGACGATAAAACGCCGACGCAATCATTGACCTACAATATCAGTGTTCGGAGTGAGGATGGAACGATCATTGTTCCAGCGCATGCGCTGCCCTCAGGCAGGAGACAGATCTTTAAAATGGGAAATGCATGGAATAGTTTGTCTTTCAACCTAAGCTGTTTAAAAGAAGGAAAGTACTATTGGAAGGTACAAACGCTTGACGCCAGTTATCAAGGTTCTTCATTTTCTCCCGAACAAAGTTTTACAATCTCCACCCCTCCTCCAGTGGCGCCTTCTGCCCTCACAGCCACGACAGTTTCAGATTGGCAAATTGATTTGAGCTGGGAGGATCACAGCACAACAGAAGACTGGTTTATCATTTTCAAGAAACTAAAGGATGAGGACGATAACTTCTTCTACCCTTTTGACACGGTTGCAGCAAATGAAACACATTTTTCTGATTCGGTCTCTTTATTTGCCGATACCGAATATGTATACAAGGTAGTAGCAAGCAACTGTGCTTATCCTGATGAGTTCTTCTCCAATAATGTCTCAGCGAAAACTTTTCCGCGTGCTTTTGAAGATAACCCATGGTTAAATCTTGATAATACCGCTGCTGCCGTTATCGTGTTAGGTGATATTGATAATGATGGAGATCTTGACATGTTTATGGTCAACTCAGGATCAACAGGCAAAATTCTACGTTTTGGTCCTGCTGGCTACGAGGATTCCGGGATAAACATTTCTTTTAGCGCTTCACATGCGTTATGGCTAGACTACAACAACGATGGCTTTATCGATTTACTGTTATACCGGTCCGAGTTTTCTACTACTACGATACGTAAACTTTATAAGAATGAAAACGGAACGAATTTTACAGAGGTTGATGGAGTAGGAATTCCAAAAGATATTAATTGGCAAGCTGGTATATCGTTGGGAGATTATGACAACGATGGTGATGAAGACATACTTGTTCAAGCTGCGTCGGGCATTCATATTTATGATAATAACGGACGAGGTAAATTCAGCCGTAACACAAAAATCAACCTCGCTGGCCGTTTGAAAAGCGCTGGTTCGTTTTCGGATTTCGACCAGGACGGCGATCTGGATATTCTTGCAATCAAGGGTACAGACTGCTCTCCATATACCTTGATTGTCTTTGAGAATAAGCTAAACGATACATTTGTGACCCATGAACTCAATAACCTGCAAGGACTGAGCAACGATTATTTAAATTTTACCGGCGATATGGAATGGGGCGACTACGATAACGATGGTTATCCCGACATTATTATTTCAGGTGAAAGCACCTGTTCCAATGGAGATGGTATTACAAGAATTTATCATAATAATGGTGCAGGCGGATTTGAGGTGGTGTCGAATCTCGTTCCACTCATTTATGATCCAAATGTGGATTGGGGTGATTACGATAACGACGGAGATCTTGACGTTTTTGCATACGGCAATCCGCGCTCTGCATATTCTTCGAGAGCCAGAGTATACAGAAATGACGGAGGCCAATTTAAGGAGACCAATATCAATTACCTGTTGCAAGACACTCAAAACGGCAAGACAGCACGGGGGGATATCGATGGAGACGGTGACATGGACTATGTAGTTGCTGGCCAAACGGACTACCCCAGAAATGTCAAGCTTATAGCTTACCGAAACACCTATTCGGAAGATTGGGGACGGCCTAACCATAAGCCGTCAGCGCCTCAATCACCACAAAGTTTGGTTAATGGTCAATCTGTAACACTCACATGGAGTAAGGCTGAGGATCACGAAACAAAAAACAAAGGGCTCACTTATAACCTGTATATCATCGATGACAAGGATTCTATATTAACAAATAGTTACTCCCTGGAAAATGGTCAAAGGAAGGTAGTTTCTTTTGGGAATGCGTCGTCACAAACGACTATGAAGTTGAGGAACCTGAAGGCGGGCACTTACCGTTGGGCAGTCCAGGCCATAGATAAAGGATTTACAGGTTCGGAGTTTTCGCAAGAAAATACATTTGTTATCGGCGAACCAATAATTACGAGTGTAGAGGATAGAAATGAAAAAGAGGTTACATTTTATCCCAATCCTGCAAGCACATTCCTTTCAATTATCTCTGAGCCTGAAAACGGATCTGTGCTGCTGGAGATTACAAATTCGGTTGGCCAACCAGCAATGAAAATTGTACCAGATAAGCCTGAATTCCAACAGGACATATCTTCTCTCCCACCTGGCCTTTATGTCGTGTCTGTTTTCAAAAAGGGATCTAAAGTTGATGTACAGAAGCTTATAAAAAAATAGATCCTCGTCATCCACCGTCGTATTGGAGAACACGCGACTACGTCATTCACAATCGTCCCCTGTTCAATTGATTATTATTTTTTTGTGATACACATCGTTTGTAGTTTGAATTTTTAAAATCAAAACGCCAGGTACTTGATTCTTCAATTGTACCAACCATTGGTTCGCATTCGGAGATAGTGTAAGATCGACCGGCCTTCCACTGATATCAAAAAGAGACACATCCTGAATGGTCTCGCTGGTCAATCCTGAAATAATAAAATTTTCGTGGGCGGGATTGGGATAAATTTGAATATTCATTTCAAGTTCATCAATATCGGTCACCATATTCCAAAGTTCTTTAAACGTGCTAATCTCATCTGGAGCAAGGGCATCAGCATAAATTCGTACCTCATCCAGAGTGCCTTTTAATGAATAGCTCGTGGTGTTTTCTTGTTTTCTACCAAACGTAAGTGACTTAGAGGTGGCGTTCATCAAGCCTGAGTTCGCGAGAAAAGTATCAAGTTCGCCATCAACGTAGAGTTCCATTGAATAGCCCGAATACACCACAGCAAAATGATAGTAGTGCCCGACTGCAAGTGGAAATGAACTATCGAGATCTTTGACGCCTGAATTTGTCTTCACTGTCCAACGCAACTGACCCGTCGGCGTGACAGAAACTTTCCACCGTTCCTCCCAACTGCCATGGGATAAGACAAAAGACTCTTCACTCAGGCTCGTTAGCTTCAACCAAAATGAAAGTGTTATCTTATCCTGGAAATTTAGTTCTGCAGAGTTACTCACAAAAATAATATCACTGCCTGTATCAAAGAGATAAGCTTTGGCAGGCTCTCCCCTGGCGTCGGCTACAGCATCTACGCCAACCATTTGAGCATCCCGATGATTGCCACTGTAGTCTTGAACATCACCATCAAACGGATAGTAGGCAAATGAAGGTGTTATACCAGAAGACGGTTGCCTGACTAGTATTGATTTACTTGTGGATGTAGTGAGTCCATCCAAGTCGGTAACTTCACACGTAATCTCATAAATTCCTTCGTTATCGGGCAACTGCCACGTAAGCGTGGCAACGTCCTGACTAGTGAGGGTTCCTTCAGAAACAATCCAATGATAGCTTAGTTCTGTCGCGGTGTTTTCATCCGTAACATCACACAACAACAAAGCCTGACTTCCGGGAGCATACCAAAGTTTATCGGTTGAAATAGAATGAATGACAGGCGGTTTTGGAATATGCGGTGTTACGTTAAACACAATGCTGTCGATCACTGTTTTTCCATCTGACACGAGTTGCAGAAGCAATACATTTCTGCCAGTTGTTTCTGGCGCCTGCCAGTTAAACGCTGGGGTTGAAAAAGCTCCAATATCACCTGCGTTATCAGACCAATTGTAAACAGCACTTGCAGAAGCATTTTCAACGGTTGTATACACCGGGACCTGTTGATTAAATTCAACCAAGGTATCTGCTACAGCTAACGACTTTATTCGGAGCGAGCCTGTAAAATCATATCCATAATGATAGTCGATCACCTGTGTATTTGCATACAACTTTCCTTCACTTTGCAATGGACTGCTTCCTGCGGGAATGTATACCAGCAAAACGGCTTCATCTGCCTTCACGGTAATGGCGGTGGTTCCGCTGACATTAGTAGCTACAACGGATTCACTGATTGCATCATATATGTCGTGTGAACCTGCCGGAAGTGAAAGTGTAACCTGTTTATTAATTGCATGTGGATTGTAGAGTGCGTATGATGGATACAGGTTTTCCGAAAAGAAATCGGTCTTGTTCAGATCCAGCAATAAAATGCCTTCTACATCGGTGGGTTCAACAACCGCTGCCAGGTATCCTACGCTGGATGAGCTATACAAACTCAGATTGGTCGGCGCCCAGCCGTTCCGCTTCGCATCGCCGGTGCCGTATAGAGGTTTATTATTGTCAAAGTTGTTCTTTTCTTTCAGTGCCTCATAGGCAATTACGGATTGAGGATCGTGGGTTGAACTCCACGCATAATCATCCTGACTTGCTTGTGGCAAGTATTGAGAATAAAAAAGCCGGCTTGCATTGGCCATATTCAACGTCCATTTTGCAAGGCCGCGTGCAAATCGCTTATCGTATTTTATCAGGGGAACAAGAGCTGCGGCTTGCTGAAAACCATTCATTACAAAAGCATAATCATTACCCGCATCGTTTGCCTCCCCTATCAAACCACTTACATCGGATCCATTCCATGAACCCTTAATAGCGCCCCACCCTCTCAGTTGACCTCGATCGAAACACCAGTTCACCATTTTAGGAACATCATAACTGGTGCCCAGTTCAGCATTCATCTTTGCTGCTATGAACGTGCCGTAAGGGAGTTGTAATTC
>DATHIE010000271.1:0-2128 GCA_035316905.1 Chryseolinea sp.
AGTGAAGCAATCGTAAAAACGACTTTCCTCTTTTACCCCTTTTCCTCTTTTAATCTCTTAGCTAAAAATCAGCGCTCCCCGGAGTTCGTGGAAAAGCGATAACATCGCGGATATTGTTCATCCCGGAAACAAACTGGACCATACGTTCAAAGCCCAATCCAAATCCTGCGTGCGGAACGGTGCCATATCTCCGGGTATCCAGGTACCACCACAAATCTTCTTCAGGGATATTCATTTGTTTCATTCGTGACAAGAGTTTGTCAAGACGTTCTTCTCGCTGCGATCCCCCGACGATCTCACCAATGCCAGGTGCCAGTATATCCATTGCCGCTACAGTTTTGCCATCTTCATTCTGACGCATGTAGAATGCCTTTATCTCCTGTGGATAGTTGTAAAGGATCACCGGTTTTTTAAAATGCTTTTCTACAAGGTAGCGTTCATGTTCACTCTGCAGGTCCATTCCCCATCCTGTAATGGGGTACTGAAATTTCTTTTTCTTGTTATGGTTACTTTCTTGTAGGATCTCGATAGCATCAGTGTAAGTGAGTCGCTGAAAATCGTTACTCAATACAAACTCCAGTTTTTCCATCAATCCCATTTCGCTGCGTTTATCCTGCGGCAGCTGCTTCTCTTCTTCAGCGAGTCGTTGTGCGAGAAATTCCAGGTCTTCGCGATTATTTTCGATCACATAGCGGATGAGG
Source organism: Chryseolinea sp. (assembly GCA_035316905.1). Taxonomy (GTDB): domain Bacteria; phylum Bacteroidota; class Bacteroidia; order Cytophagales; family Cyclobacteriaceae; genus Chryseolinea. Next base: position 702 of record DATHIE010000271.1, read on the forward strand.
TATTTAATGAATTCCTCGGCTAGGTTCATATTATCTTCCAGGTCATAGAAGGCCATTTCTGGTTCTATCATCCAGAATTCCGCAAGGTGACGGGCTGTGTTGGAATTCTCTGCGCGAAAAGTGGGACCAAATGTATAGATCTCACCAAAAGCAGTGGCACCCAGTTCACCTTCTAGCTGGCCACTCACGGTAAGGTTGGTGCCCCGGCCAAAGAAATCTTCTTTGAAGTTGACTGTCCCATCTTCATTCCGTGGCGCTGTCCCATCTACGGGCAGGGTGGTAACCCGGAACAATTCACCCGCACCTTCCGCATCGCTTGCGGTGATGATAGGTGTGTGCATATACACAAACCCTTTATCGTTATAGAATTTATGCACAGCATAAGCCAGGGCATGACGAACCCTGAACACTGAGCCAAAGGTGCTGGTACGAAAACGGAGATGGGCGATCTCCCTCAAAAATTCGAGGCTGTGTTTTTTGGGTTGCAGTGGGTATTTTTCAGCATCACTGTCACCCAGGATTTCGATCGTTTCGGCATTTAGGTCCATTTTCTGTCCCTTTCCCAGGGAAGGAACAAGGATACCTTTAATCTTCAGCGAAGCGGAAGTGGTGATCTTTTTTAACAATTCATCTTCAAACTTGCCCAGACCGGCCACTACTTGCAGGTTGTTATTTGTAGAACCATCATTGAGAGCTATAAACTGGTTATTGCGAAAGGTTCTTACCCATCCCATTACCGTGACCTGTTGACCCTGTGGTTCGAGAGCCAGTACCTCTTTGATCTTGATCCTTTTGTTAAACATCCTTGATATTTTTAATCTGATTTTATACGGGTGGCAAAGGTAAGATACGCAGGGCAACTCCTCAATGGCTGTAATGGCAACCAACAATTGTGAGTTTCCGTATTTTTACACGCAGATTACTAATCGTACAGGGAGCCCATTAAATCATTTGATCAGGGAGCCGAAAAATGGCTTAATTCTTTGGGCCTCAAATCCAAAATTTTTGAATTTGCCGAAATCGCCGTATAATTGCATTGGAAAGTGGCCGATTGCGATTCTGTTCTCCCTAATAAGTTCGACAAAAACCTGCCCAATTCCATTCACATAAATCCAGACAATTTTCAGTTTCTAGAACGGTGAACAAGGCTTTGTGATTAACCTCAAAACTTTTTATGTACGATATTCTGCAATTGAACGATATGCTCGTTCCTGAACTGCTGGACATAGCCGAGCAGTTGAAAATCCCCAATGCAAAAAAACTGGACAAACAAGGTCTGGTATATAAAATTCTTGACAGCCAGGCTATTGCCGGTTCAAAAGGCGCCAGTAATGCAGATGACAAAGGCAAACGAAAACGTATTGTGAAAGCTACCACTGGAATTACCTCTGAAGAAGCTGTAGTTGAAAGTACTGGTGAAGAAAAAA
>DATHIE010000272.1:0-11667 GCA_035316905.1 Chryseolinea sp.
TTCACAATGCGCGGAACAAACTGAAAGTCCGGCAGTCTTTAGTGCCTTTGCTGCATCTTTTATTGTGATATGTTCTGGCCAGAATGCAGTTTCAACGCCCGCAAAACCTACCTCAGCCACTTTCGATAGTGTTGATATCAAATCCTTTTCGATTTCATTTCGCACTGTATAAAGTTGAAATCCGATCTTAGCCGCCTGACTTTCCGTCGTCTTTCTTTCTGTACAGCTTGCGATTAGTGCGGAGGATAGGCCCAGCGTGCTCATTTCCAAAAATTCACGACGATACATTTGGTTTTGATTTGTCCTTCAAAATAATGCAGGTTGCTCATCAACAAAACTCAATCTGCCTGAATCTCAATTTCAATTCGGTCATTTAGCTTTGCGCTCGTGCTTGTTTCAGGTACCAGCATGTTCTGCCCACCCCATGCATATATAGCTGAACGATCTTTAGAAACACCGTTATCAATAAGATAGCTTTGAACAGCTTCGGCCCGTAGCTTCGACAGGTCCTTGGCTGACCCATTTCGTTCGTCCGAGCCCTGTATGTTGAAATAGTTTTTTTCAGCGCCTAGCGCGATTATCTTGCGTGTGTTGTTACCGTTGCAATGACCATGGATCTTTATCTTATAGGCGGGATTATCTTTCATCATAGTGACGAGCTCGTCCATTTCGGGCTTTGACTGTGGTAACATGACGACGGCATCCTTATAAAAAGCCACGTGATACATAACAGAAACGTCTCCTTTCTTCAGTCGCTCAAGTTGATAGGGTATCACCCACGCACCTTTTTCGTCTTTGATCACACCATCCTCAGCGTCAGGACTGTCATAGTTGACCACTCTGACAACTTCCTTGTATCCAAAAATTCCACATACTATTGACATAGGGTTGTTATCTCTCGACGGAGGCAGGACGTCAATATATTCGTCGGACTTGTAAACAGCTATATCACGCCCACGTTTATAATCTACGTTGTGAACTTCACCGTGCACCGGCCTTCCATCCACGGTTTGCAGTTGAAACCTGAACAGTTTGCCTCTGGCTTTTACCACTGTTTCAACAGTTGGCGTTGTCGTGATCGGAGGAGGAATTATTGGTGCTTCAGTGATGGTTGTCGCAGTATCTGTTACCGGCAATTCTGTTTTTTCTGGTTCCGCAACCGGGGGTACTGCCTCTACGATTTCTACTTTTGGTGGCAGAGGTGAGGTTCCCAGGTGTCCGTTAAAAAGCCACGTGTCTTTAAATTCACTGTCCTGCTGAAGTTGCTTGACTTGCGAAACTGCATCGGCACGCGATTCAGTCTTCAATACGTATACGTAGAAAAAGTTCTTCTCCTTGTGCAACTCATACTCAGCCGCATATCTTAAACTCCTAACATATCCGGTGAACTTTTGCGCGTTGCTCTCTTGTGCAAATGCACCTACAATGACATAAAACTGTTGAGCGTGAGTAATAGCTGCAAGGGATACAAGTATGCAAAACAACAGCGATCGAAAGAGAGCAGGTGTCATACGTTGATAACTAATTTCTAAGTTACATAATGTCTACCACCAAATCACAATACCAGCAAATCAATAAATATCTCGCCTCCATTTTTTCTTTTCCGAAGCAAGCTTTTTCTTTCTAATGCGCTTTTCCTTGGCCGACTTTGATGGCTTCGTGGGTTTCCTTCGTTTTCTTACTGTAAATGCCTTAGTAAGTAGCGTATCAAGCTTTTTTATCACTTCCTCTTTATTCTGCAGCTGTGATCGCTTATCCTGCGATGACAGCATCAAAACGCCTTCCTTTGTCAGAAAGGATGAAAGCTTCTCTTTTATTACCTTCTTTTCATCATCATTAATAATCTGGGAGTTTGTTATATCCAACCGCAGGGTGACCTTTGAATTCACCTTGTTTACATTCTGACCACCTGGGCCTTCGCTTCTTGAAGCAGTGAACTCCAGCTCCCTGTTCACTTTGGCTGCATTTAGTTTTTCATTGACGGATTCAGTGCTCATCTTTCATCATGGTTAATTCAACCGTTACTTTTTCGCAGGTCGTATTAAGTAATTTTTCTATCTTGAAGGTAATCGGCCCTTAATATAGTAACCCAGCGGTAAACGTTGCCTAAAATCCCGGATATTGTCCAATCAAAATTGAATTGTTTCCATTCACCATGATATCACTTATGTGGTGGAATTTGGAATCAAATTTAAATAGCTTCGGACTGTCGACGATCTATTCAAACTACCAACTACAATGACCTCACTTCTTAACAGACGCGAATTCCTAAAACAAGGTGCCATTGGCGCGCTTGGCCTCACCTTATTTCCTTCATTGATTTCGAAAGGAGCGCCAAGTGACAAGCTGCGGATCGCCCACATCGGATTGGGCGGAATGGGAAATCAACATTTGAAATGGTTTGCCGCATTGCCTGAGGTTGACATCGTCGCACTATGCGATGTAGACCAGGATCACCTTAATAGCACCTTAAAGACGTTGAAAGACCTTCATCCCGACACGCAGGCCAAGGGTTATGGGGACTTCAGGCATATTCTGGATCGAAAGGACGTGGACGCTGTTACTATCGCCACACCAGATCACTGGCATGCACAAATTGCAATACTCGCGTTTCAGGCGGGTAAAGACGTGTACGGCGAAAAACCGTTATCGTATGACGTTAAAGAAGGACAGGTCTTACTCAAGAACCTAAACAAAAACAACAGGGTCTTTCAACTCGGCACTCAGATCCATGCGGGAGATAATTATCATCGCGTGGTGGAAATAATACAGTCAGGTGCAATCGGAAAAGTACACACGGTGCGGCTGTGGAAGACTGGATTTTCACCAGGTATGGGACGTCCCGCGGTACAGACGCCACCAAAGACGTTGAACTGGGACATGTGGCTTGGCCCGGCTCCCTACGTCGATTTCATGGCAGAAAGATGTCACCTCAACTATCGGTACTTCCTGGATTACTCCGGCGGCGTGTTTGCTGATTTCTGGTGCCACATCGCGGATGTTGTATGGTGGGCGATACAACCGAAGGGATTAAAGAGCGTCATTGCCCGGGGCGAAAAGACTGATGGCATTGCAGATGCCCCAAAGTGGCTTGATGCAGACTACGAGTTTGATAATTTGAAATTGTACTGGACAACGAAACCACCGGACGTCCCCGGAGCAGCAGACCGAGGAATCGGTGCATACTTTGAAGGCGACAAAGGAACACTCATCTGCGATTATAACACACGTTCAATTGCAATTAATGGTGAAACCGTTTCGGATATCGCAGAAATTCCGGCAACGCTATCACGATCTCCCGGCCATCAACAAAATTTTGTTAACGCAGTAAAATCAAGAACTCAGCCGGAATCGAGCCTTGCCTACGTGAGGGAGATGACGTTGCCCATGCACCTCGCCGTTATATCATGGCGTCTCGGAAGAAAGCTTAACTGGAATGATAGAAAAGAAAAATTCATTGATGACAAGGAAGCGAACGGCTTGTTGTCAAGGGAGTATCGCAAAGCCTGGGACCTGACTTGATTTTAACTCACGCCTGGCTCAACAGCGTTTGACGCAAGATCTCATATCGCATTTCTACCTCAAGGTACACGGGTGAGTCGTTGACACTTTGATAGTTCAATTCAACGATGGTGCGTGCCTCGCTTTGTGGGCTTGGGAATACTCTGCCGATGTTTGCAAGATTGACTAACTCGGTTTTTGTTTCAAATTCTTCGGATACTGTGAGTTCAATGAATTTAGCCATACTGATATTGTTGGAGCGGGTTCAAAGGTAAACATTATGGTGGGAAGTGAAGCTGTGTGGGATTGAGTGTGGGTGCGCTCACCGCTGAGACGCAAAGAACGCTAAGTTGCGCAGGGTTAATACCCCCTTGCGGAACCTTGCGACCCCTGCGTCTCAGCGGTGAACACATTTACAGCTGTCCCTCCGTATTCCGATCTTTCATTCCGGATGTTAATTTGACTTCAAACTTTCATTCAACGCATCGTTATGAGAAAACTCATCTATCACGTGGGCACCACGCTGGATAATTTTATTTGTCAGGAAGACAGATCTATCGCCGGCTTTTTTGCGGATGGAGACCATATCCCCGATTATCTTGACAGCCTTAAGAACTATGACACCGTGCTGATGGGAAAAGCAACTTACGAGTTTGGGTATGGTTTCGGGCTCAAACCGGGGATGGCGCCATATGCGAACATGAAGAACTTTGTATTCTCACAGTCTATTAAGATAGACGGTCCACTCGACGACCGGCTTACTATTGTGCGCGACGATTCCGTTTCATTTATCAAGGATCTTAAAAACAAAGAGGGTACTCCCATCTACTTGTGCGGAGGAGGCATCTTCGCATCCAGTCTGCTGGATAATAACTTAATCGATGCATTGATCATCAAACTGAACCCGGTATTGCTAGGAAGGGGAATACGGCTATTCGAAAGAAGCAGCCGATCCGTTGAACTCACATTGACAGATACAAAAATCTATAATTCCGGGGTGGTCCTTTTGACGTATGTTATCAAAGGCTGGAAGCATAGCTGACCTGATAACTGGTCGGCACGCGATTTATGCGGCATTTCATGTGATGGGGATTAAAGATATATTTGTTTGGGCCCTTAAAAACACAAACATGAAATTTCACAACATCAACTTAGACCGGATTATTGCAAGTTGTTTCCTCTTAACGCTTATAGCGAGCACAACAGAAATTAACGCACAAGTTGGCGTAGGTACAAAACCTCCTGCAGGTGCAGTTTTATATTTTGATGGGACCAAGGAGAAGTTGGACGCTAACTGGACGTATTGGAAAGGCCCAGCATTGGCAGCAAGCTTACCCATAAAATGGGCAATCCAAAAGGATCCTGTAGATAAGGGTACCGTTGTGAACTCCAATGATCCTACAGCGGCCGGAGGAAAATACGGGAGCGCTGACATAGTGACCAAAAAGGAATTTAGAGATTTTCGCGCGCATGTAGAATTTCTCATTGTAAATAAGGGAGGCAACAGCGGTGTCTATCTGCAGAATCGTTACGAGATACAAGTGCTCGACGGCGACACAACTAAACACGGTCTTGCTGCGGTAATAAATGAAACTAAATCACCCTATCATCTGTACAATGGCCTGGGAAAATGGAATGCCTACGATATTGTCTTCAGAGCAGCCCGTTTCAAAGACGGCAAGCTCGTAGAGAAGGCAATGGTTACCCTTTACTTTAACGGCTCCAAAGCCCACAAAAACCAGATCATAAACCAGGTTTGGGGCGGACCCAATTCCGGCCTGGATGGCGGAAACGATAAAGGCAAAGGAATAACTGATACACCGGGCGGATTGAAACTTCAAGCCGAAGGTCACGATGTTCTCTACAGAAATATCTGGATTCAGGAGATAGACCTCACGCAAGCGAACACCGATTTCTGATTTCAACTGTCCAATTCGGCAATTTATCCCCCGATGCCGTCGTTGATCGTGTGGAGTACTTTTTTGATCAGGTCTGAATATTTATTTTCAGCCTAAAGCAGGTAATTCGAAGTCCCAATTTGCCCATGGAACAATTATCCTCTCTGCTTTTGTTACTTTTTTCAAGTCATCTGCCGCTTGCAGTGACAGATAACGCACTGACTAACGACAGGGTTGCCGTTATCCACCATTCAGAAACAATTCCCGCATTAAAAGATTTGAATCCAACGACCTTTATGGATTCAATGAGTCGTTTGTACGACGTGATGGATCTCCAGAAATATGAGCTATCCTTTGATGCATTCAAATATGGAATGACAGGATACCTTTCACTATTGCGTGAGGGAAAGCTGAATAATAAGGGACTTCTTACGATCATCGATTTTACGAAATCAAGCAACTCAAAAAGGTTCTATACCCTTGATCTGATAAATCTCGCGGTGAAATTCCATACCTATGTGAGTCATGGAAAGAATACAGGAGAAGTTATGGCAAAATCCTTTTCGAACACTGTCCATTCCAATCAAAGCAGCCTCGGCCTTTATGTAACCGGGGAAACTTATGTAGGGAGCAAAGGTTATAGTTTAAAACTCGACGGGATGGAAAAAGGCTATAATGATAAGATTCGGGAACGTGCTGTCGTTATGCATAATGCAGAATACGTCAGCGAGCATTGGATAAGAAAATATGGGCGTTTAGGAAGAAGTCAGGGATGCCCGGCGCTTCCAAATGAAATCGGAAAAAAGGTTATTGACACTATAAAGAATCACACGGTGATATTCGCGTATTACGACGACACCGCTTACCTCAGCTCGTCACCGTACCTGAATCCTGAAAACCTTTTCGCTCCAATATTTGCGTCCTCGCAGGCGGGCAACTGATTTTACAATTACTCCATTCCCACCAGAGTCGACGGAATTTTGACGGCAGGCAACAGCTGAGAAAGCTGAACTCTATCATGGCCGTAAATATCTTCCCGCAGGTTCAATGCACCCTCTTCATCTACCCAAGCCGTACGGTATTCGATATGCACATCGTAATGTTTCTTTAGAAGAATTGTAGTCGGAGTTGGATTACTCATCGCCTTGCTGATCCTTTCAGCATTCCACCCCTTCTGATCACGCAACAAATATTCAGCAAATTTTGCAGGTTCGTCCAACCTTACACAGCCATGGCTCAATGCCCTGTAGTCTTTTGAGAAGAGTCGGCGATTGGGTGTATCGTGCAGATATACGCTCAGGTTGTTAGGCATCATAAACTTCACCAGACCCAGCGAGTTGTCAGGACCCGGATTCTGCACAACTCTATATTCATAGGGGTTCAAAGCTACGCTGTCCCAGGGTTCATAGGCTGGATCGATTTCTATGTCGTTCTTATAGAATGCAAAGTTTTTCGTTGAATAGTGTTCAGGGTTAGCTTTTAGATTAGGAATTATCTCTCCCTTGATAATGCTCACAGGCACTGTCCATGTCGGGCTAAACACGATATGCTCCAGCACGTCGGTGAAGATTGGCGTTGCAGTCTGAGCAGCACCGACTATTACTTTCATTTCCAGTTCCGGTTTATGATTTTCGTACACACGCATTTTGTATTCCGGCACGTTTACGAGAATATAACTGTCACCATAATCGCTGGAATTCCAACGCATACGATCCATATTGATGGCAATCACGTCTGCCATTTCTTTGAATGACTGGTTTAGGAACTTTAATGTTTTGTCACCGATAATACCATCAGGCTCTAATCCATGACGCAGCTGGAATAATTTGATACCATATACAAGGTTCGGATCGTAAAACAACGAATCCATGGTCCCGGTAGCAGAATCAAAAGGCATTGGATACACCTTAAGATCCATCAGACTGAGCTTCTGGCGGATCAATGGTATTACGGGGCTGCTCTCAATGGGTGCTATCTTACGAGGAACGCTGATAATGGGCAGGTTAGCCTGTGGCGACCTTGCCAATGACTGGTAATGCTCCAGGGCTTTTTCCAAACGCGCGTACTGCACGTCAGCAGGTTGCATCTTTTCAACGGCTTCATCGAACTGTGTTGAGTTTGTAGTGGCGAGAAGCAATTCAACGTCCGTCATTGTAAGCTCTTTGCTCGGACGCTTCCAAACGTTGCGTCCATTGCCGACACTGCGCACTTTACCTTCAAGCAGGTGCGAAGTGAATAAGAAATACATTTCAGTAATATGAATGTCGAGGTCTGCTATCTCGGCCATTGAGGACGACTCGTCCTTATATACGGTGTTAAGTCGTTGCTCTATGGACGCCACGTCATAATCGTCGGGGATCAGGCCAAATTTGTCGGCTTTTTTTAGCGTGTTGATCACACTATAATATAGAGAAGCAGGGGCCTGATCGAACAACCACTGAGTTTGATACGCCTTATCCTTATAAAAGCGGTTGATCTTAGCGGTCACACGTTTTGAGAAATACTGATTACCTGCTACCACCAGGGAGCGGTTTCTAAATCCGTATGAAAGTGTGTCGATGTTAAAGGATTTGCTGACAGCAACGGCCGATTTTTCTAATGCCGAAGAGTCAATTTTTAGGGCACCCGTTTCATTGATGCCGTGAAGTTTCGAGAGGTTCCTGCTACAGGAAACGAAGACAACACAACCTATTATAAAAGCTACGTAGGTAACCAGCTTTTTTGTAAAGCTTTTCATAATCATGCTAAACTTTTCTCTAATAGTAGGTAAGAAAAAATGATACCAATTTTAGGAACGGTCTTTTTACGGCCAGAATGAGGAATTTTGAGGGTTTGATGGGGCCTTATATCCCATTTTCATCATTAAATTCCTTTAAATCCAGGGTAATAACGGGAACACGGCTTAATGGTTTTAACGAAGAACGAAATTGCACCCCGGCGCAAACGTTGTAATAAAAATTGTTCGGGAGAAGAGCGTTTGCAGGCGACTTTAGGCCATCATTTTTAATGATTTCACTTAACATTTTTCCGCAAACGTTATTTAACAAATTAAATACGGTTTCCTTACAACTTTCGGCCCATGCTCTACACCCCCCGTATATTTGTATCATCAAAACAAACAAAACAAATACAAACAATAGTATGAAAACAAAATCACTTTACTTCGCAGCACTTTTCGTTATCGGTGCAGCAGTATCAGCAGTTGGAAAAGAAGAACCAAGTAGCACCGGAATGGCCGTTGTAGCAGTAAAAGGCTCTGAAGTAGTTAAGGTTATCTACAAATCAGAAACAGCAGGCAAAGTAAAATTGAGCGTTCTTGACGCAGCTTCAAATGTCGTATTCACTGAGACAAGAACCAGCAACGAAGGATTTATCCTCCCGTTGAATTTCGCTGGTCTCGAATCTGGTCAGTACACTGTTCAGGTGGTTGACGCAGCCGGAACAAAGTCTGAAAAATTCAATTATCAGCCTTCAGCATTCACTAAGAATGTGCACGTAGCTAAGACGGGTGCAGCTGGTAAATTCGTATTGTCTGTAATAAATAGCAATAGCACGGTTGATGTGAAGATCTATGATGCTAACAACAACCTTGTACACACTAGCAGCAAAGAAGTTTCTGGTGACCACGCTCAACTTTTTTCTATCAAGAATTTCAGCGGCGCGACTTTTGAAATCACTAACGCTGGTGAGACTTCAATCTTCCGCTTCTAAGCAATAGAATTAATTATCAGGAAAAGCCTTCGCTAACGCGAAGGCTTTTTTATTTTCTCCCGCTCCAAAAGATTTGTATTTTTAGAAAACTACACTCAAGTGACCCACAAAGCTTCAAAACTCCTCTTACTACTTTGTATTATTTCTGTTTTTGGCTGCCAGACCACCGAAACGGACAGCCGCAAATGGTTCAAAGGAAATCTCCATACCCATTCCTACTGGAGTGACGGCGACGAGTTCCCTGAAATGATCATGGACTGGTACAAAACCAACGGTTATAATTTTGTAGGATTATCGGATCACAATATCCTGGCGGAAGAAGATAAATGGATAAAAGTGGTCAATAGCCGCATCTATGAGGAAGGCTTTCACAAATACCTGACGAAGTACGACAGCCAATGGGTGACCCATAAGATGGATTCGGGGCGAATCCTTGTAAAGCTAAAGACTTACAAAGAATACAAGCCCTTATTCGAGGATGCAAACTTCCTCATCATACAATCTGAGGAGATCAGCGATAGGTTCGAAAACAAACCAATTCACATTAATGCCACCAATGTTCAGGAAAAAGTTGAGCCGCAGGGCGGTGAGAGTGTTTCTAATGTGATGCAGCGAAATGTGGACGCAGTTCTTGAGCAGCGCAAGAGAACCGGAGTTCCTATGTTCCCACACATCAACCATCCGAATTTTTTCTTCGCAGTTTCCCTCCAGGACCTGATCGATCTACGCGGCGAACGCTTCTTCGAAGTTTACAATGGTCATCCCATGGTTAACAATTACGGCGATAGCTTGCGTCCAGGAACCGAACAAATGTGGGATATGATCAACATCGCTTATAGCAACAGAAAGCAACCGCTTATGTATGGCCTTGCCACCGACGATAGCCACAACTATCATCAAGTTGGCTCTGCTTACAGCAATGCAGGTCGTGGATGGGTCATGGTCTATGCAGACTCGTTAAAACCAGGGTCACTAATCACTGCATTAGAAAACGGAGATTTTTATGCATCAACCGGCGTAACTCTAAAGGAAGTGACTGTAAAAAATAATACGCTAAACATAAAGATCGACCCACTCGACAATGTTAAATACCTAATCGATTTTGTGGGAGTGGCAAAAGGTGAAGAAAGTTCTCGCGTACTAAAATCCACCTCGGCAAATGAGGCTTCCATTGATCTTTCTGCGGATTACCTCTTCGTTCGAGCACGCATTACATCAGATAAAAAGAAGGAGAATCCATTCCGGGATGCCGATGTCGAGATGGCATGGACTCAGCCTGTGGTGTTTAGTGAACAATGACAATCAATGGTCATAAATTGAACATTGGGAATTGGGAGTTGGACATTGGACATTGAAATCCCGAAAGCATATTCTTCAATCAAATTATAAAGACTATTACGTTTCGTTAAGCCCAGGTGTAGGACATGAATGTCCAATGTCCAATATCCAATTAGATAAGGGAAACTACCTGACCCGTACGAACTGATTCGTCACATGCAAATGCAATGCGCAAGCTGTTTACGGCATCTTCAACGTGATCGGTAAGATCGACATCTTCCTTTATAGCTTTTACGAAGAAACGCTGCTCGCGATTACACAACTCCTGGTGGTCAGGTTCATCCTCCAAGTTGATCCACGTATCTGGTTTCACAAACTGATCATTCTTATCAAGGTCGGCGTGATGAAACCTTAATGATTCTGTCTTGGTGTGTGCTTCTATTGAGTCCGACTTCCCGGACCCGCCTGCATCCTTCGCGACGATGGAAACACATCCCTTTGGCCCAACGACGTCTTTGACAAAAAAAGCTGTTTCACTGATCATTGGCCCCCACCCTGCTTCATACCAACCAACAGATCCATCCTCAAAACGGATCTGCAGCTGGCCATAATTATAGTTGCCCGCAGGGATCTCTTCCGTGAGACGTGCGCCGATAGCACTAACCTGTGTGGGTTTCGAACGTGTCATCTGGCACATTACGTCTATATAGTGTACACCACAGTCAACAATAGGGCTAAGACTCTTCATGAGATTCCGGTGAACGGTCCACATGTAACCGTGACTTTGCTGATTGAGGTTCATCCGCATTACTAATGGCTTTCCTAGTTCATGTGCCAATTGCACGAATCGTTCCCAGGATGGATGATGCCTCAGGATATAACCTACCACTAACTTCTTCTTATATTTTTTAGCCGCCTTCTGTACCCGTTCCGCACCTTCGACGGTATCGGCCAAAGGCTTTTCTATAAACACATCGCAACCTTTTTCAAATGACTTGATAGCATAACTCTCATGCGTATCCGGATAGGTCGATATACACACCGCGTCAGGTTTAGTCTTAGCCAGCGCATCCTCAAAATCATTGTAGAGGGTGTATCCTCCACCCAATTTTGAATTGAGCACCTCTTTACTTTTTCCTGGCGACACAAGACCACAGATCTCCATACCATCCATGAGGTGGTACGCAGTGGCGTGAGATGCACCCATGTTGCCGCAGCCCACAACCAGAACTCTTATTTTTTTTTGATTAGCCATAGTCGATCTTTTTTTATTGTTTCT
>DATHIE010000273.1:0-2054 GCA_035316905.1 Chryseolinea sp.
TCATTGCTCATGAAGTAACGCATGCACTATTGGATGGAGTTCATCCAAGGTTTAATGAGCCGACGAATATTGACGTCTATGCATTTCATGAAGCCTTCGCGGATATCATAGCTTTATTTCAACATTTTTCTTATCCACAAGTATTAGAAAACCAAATTAAAAAAACCAGGGGCGACCTGGAAACCGAAAGCCTGTTGGGCCAACTAGCACAAGATTTCGGACGGGCAACAGGTGGAGGGTCAGCATTACGGGATGCTTTGGGAAGTGTCAACAAAGTGAGTGGCGCATGGGAACCACGAAAACCAGATAGACACGCACTCCAACGTGTTATTGAACCTCATGCGAGAGGTGCAATTTTAGTTGCTGCCGTTTTCCGGGCTTTTCTCATTGTCTATGGAAAAAGGACTGAGGATCTTTTTAGGATAGCCACTCAAGGCACTGGCACCTTACCCGAAGGAGATATACACCCTGATCTGACCAGACGCCTGGCACGAGAAGCCGCTAATTGCGCAGACCGAGTATTACAAATGTGCATTCGTGCAATTGACTATTGTCCTCCTGTTGACATTACATTTGGCGATCTCTTGAGAGGTATTATTACAGCGGATCTGGACTATGCACCCCAGGATGATGACTACAGGATTGTCTTCATTCAAAGCTTTCGGGATTGGGGCATTCACCCAAGAGGAGTCACAAGTATGGGAATTGATTCCCTGACGTGGCCGAGCGGTGATGAACTCTTAAGGAATCTGGTATCCACCCAATACATCGACTCAGAAGATGTAAGAACGAGTAAGGTTCAACAGGATGTACAGAAGAAAGATGAGATGAAAAGATATATGAAGGACAGCTTCCTGAGTAAAATTGAAAATTGGAATCTTGAAAGCGATAGACACGAGGTGTGGAAAATCCTTCGAAGGCTAAGGGTGGACGTTCACAAATGGTTGCGCGAGGGCGATCATATTGGAAGATATTACGGAGAGCTATTTGGACTCGTCATTTTTGATTCAGATGCCAGACCAACCGTTTATCGGGGCGAATATAACTTCCCCACATTAGAGGTTCACTCGGTAAGACCGGCAGTCAGGCAAACGATCGCGGGAAGTTATAAAACCGATATCGTAATTGAAGTAACGCAACGAAGAAGGGGATACTTTGATCCCGAAATTCAAAAAGCCAGGGATGTAGCCGGTTTAATTCAAAATGATAAAGGAGATTTTACCTACCGCGCCGGTTGCACGATTTTAATTAATCCTGCAACGCAAAAAGTAAGGCGCGTTATTCGTACACGAGGCGATATCAATTCTGATACTGAACTGGAGAAAGTAAGGAAGTACCTTTTAGGAATCTACGGAACTACGGGAAATGCATTTGATGCAGGTATTCGTACCGGCCATGTAGACGAACCATTTGCAATTTTACACCAAGACATAGGAGAATAATTTATGCCAATTCTACAGAATCCAAAAGACGGCGTCACGGTAAGAATGTACCGTCAAGGCCACGGAGATTGTTTCTTGATCGCATTTCCGAGAGAGGATGATGAACGGCCCTATTATGTTTTGATCGATTGTGGATATAAACCGGGATCGCAGGATACTTTGCCCAACAATAGTTTCATCAACATTGTGAACGACATTGGCGAAGCCACAGATCACAAGATCGATCTGGTAATAATTACCCATGAACATCAAGATCATGTAAATGGTTTTTGGAAAAAAAATGATCCCTACTTCGGAGATTTCGAAATTTTTGAATCCTGGTTTGCCTGGACTGAAGATCCAACTGATGAAATAGCCAACAGTTTGCGGAAGAAACATCGCGATCAGCTTATCGGCCTGGTGGAAGCAAGAAACCTGCTGGGTCTGTCAGTGAACGCCGACAACAAATCCTTAAGCAGAATTGATAGTCTTCTTGGCTTCGAATTAGGAGGGGAAGGATATGACGTATTTCAATTGAACGAAATGAGACTTGCTGTAGCCGACCTGGAGAAATCTGTTAACAAGCAAGGGATGAAACTAGTCAAAGATAAATCCCGCGAAAATCGAGGCGTT
>DATHIE010000274.1:0-2128 GCA_035316905.1 Chryseolinea sp.
TGCACGCTCGTGACCGACGCGGTCGACAAGAAAATTAATGCATTGTTGCGGCGTCCACTTACCCAAGTGATAGTTCTGAGAAAAGATTATTCGCGCACAGCGATGCATCCGCCAGAATAACATGCCGATCCTGTCTTCCGGCGAGCGTGGAAAATTCATGTCCCACAAGATCATCTCCCAGTATAAAGCCCATCCCTCTACCCAAAACGGTGTGTAATAATCACGGTAGGGTTTGTAGCGATCATTCATAAATCCTTGCAAGTGATGTCCTGCGATCAACTCGTGATGCACAGTTGCCCTGGAAAAATGAGGATTATTTCCACGCATGCTCATCATCTTGTCTTCATGGGCCATAGCGTCTGTGGGATACGATATCTGAAGAACTTCGCCCCCGAGGAAAAAAGGACTGATCAATTGCTGTTTGGGCGACATCATTTCCATTCTCCACGTCTCTTCCGAGATAGGTGGAATAGTGATTAGATC
The DNA here is from genome assembly GCA_035316905.1 of Chryseolinea sp. Lineage (GTDB taxonomy): Bacteria > Bacteroidota > Bacteroidia > Cytophagales > Cyclobacteriaceae > Chryseolinea. Next base: position 484 of record DATHIE010000274.1, read on the forward strand.
GTGCTTCTTCAAAAAATCTACGGACTCATTATACAATTTGAGCATCGCCTCAGGCTGGTGGCCGGGCGGAACGTAGGACTGTTTTACTTTTTCCTGCGCCTTTTTCCAATCGTCACCAAAACCCATTTCCCTTGATGCCTTCAATAATTCCGCATCACACCACGCAAACTCTTTGTTTGCAATGACAATCAGCTCTTCTGGCGTGTAGGGGATAAGTTCAAACTTTAACAGGCGTAATATCTCATCATTTCCGATGGGGTTGCCAATGATGCCGCTGCCATCGTCTTTGGGAAGTGTTGCAGGATCAATCTTCGATCTTAGCAATTTTCCATACGTAATAAGAGCGCTATCAAGCTGAAGATATGGTTTGGTTATCCACCAGGTGAATTCGGGATCGTAACCGTTGTAGAACTCAAAAAAACTTTCTAATGCATCTTGATGACCCTTGACAATTCCTGCAGCTCGTGTAGCCAGCGCTCGCGTGAGATTGGGTTCCTTGTCCATCTTTTTTGTGGCTTCACGTACAGCTTTCAGAATGTCATTGAGCTTTGTCGCCATGGCGGCACTTTCCTGGTGCGCTCCGCGCCTCCGTTGCTTTTCGATCTCGTATATTCCATTTCCAAATGCCACCAGCTTGCTTACTGCGGCGCACTCTTTTTCTTCCTGTCCAAGCAATGAGATCTCGTTTTCGAGATTTCGCCTAAACAAAATGAAGTCCACTTTACCGCCGGTTGATATGTTTTCAAATGGAAGCTTATCTAGTCGCTGGATATAGTCTTTATATAATGTAGTAAGGCGTTGTCGGCGTTCAGGAGAATTTTGAACGAGGTAAAATCGCTTAAGGCTACCTTCGTCAGCCCGAAATTGTATCATTAATGGTGCGACTTCTGTTACCTGCGTCGCGACAGATTCTGGAATGGATTGCGCATACGTAGGTGCGAATGAGTTGGCGAAGCAAATAATAGTTAGGCAGAATAATAATGAACGTGTGGTCATAGGATTTGGGAATACGTCCCTAAAATACGTTTCGGAAAGGGGATAACGAATCCCCGGCGCCTTTTTATTCCCTCGGCTTGAGTTACCGCTGCGATATCTGACCAGTTCACAACTTATATCTGAACCCGTAAACAGCAAGTTCTCCTTGCATAAAATCCAGATCTTCTGAGTGACTAAATCCAATCGATTCATACATCCGCCAGGCAGTTTGCATGGCTTTTGTTGTATGGATGATCACTTGCCTGAGATTGACATTTTGTTTGGCTTTGTTGATGCATGCTATCGTAAGAAGTTTTCCGATACCCTGACCTCGCGTTTTTGGATCGACCGCAAGCAAGCGAAATCCTGCCGCGTCCTTTTCCTGCGTTGCCATCCCTCCGGATCCGTAATACTTTATGTCACCGAAGTACACTACGGCGCCGGCAATCTTCTTTTCTGGAGTCACTGCTACAAGTAGTTCCGTTTCTGGCTTATGCGTTAGATCTCCGACATTAGCGAGCATCTCATAATATTTAGGTTGATCTGCTTCTTTCGGAAATCCGTCAAGTTGTGAATAAACACTCACCATCAATTCCCCTATGAATCGGAATTCTTCTACTCGGGCATTTCTTATAGTATGTTGTTCTTTCTTCTCTTGCATGCCACTTAT
>DATHIE010000275.1:0-3348 GCA_035316905.1 Chryseolinea sp.
ACCCAATGCCTTATACAGGCGAACGGTAGAGATCAACTGGTCTTGAAGCGCGAAAGACCAACACTTATTACCTTCTGTTCACATATCGGCGATGTAAACAAAAGGGAAGGCGCTATATACTATCAAGGCTTTGAACTAAAGCCCACTCCATACGGTGCCGTACAAATACTTACAATAAGTATAGGTGCACCAACGGCCAAGATGGTGAGGAAGGGATTGAATGTTCTGCGGGAGATCTTGATTACTTTGGCGTCCAAATTTTCCAAGGAATCGGAATAGGGATTTTTTCGGGACGCGAACACCTGACCAGATTCAAAAATGTGCCCGTAGAGGTTTTCATTCTCAATACTATCGAGGCGGACCCTCAACGTCGAGCCCGTTGCCAACTCAAACCTGTATCTTTTGTTTACACGAAGTTGTGATAGATAATCCTCGGTAATGTTTTCTTTTTTTCCAATGGTGAGATACGATGTGCATGAACTTAAGAACAAGCAGAATGTAGGTAGTAACACGAGTTTTGTGTGCAGTTTCATGGGATTATTTGTGTAATGCAATTTCCTTTTATTTAAAGAATATGGGTTACAAGAAATCTTTCCATTTTTAATACTTTTCAGTCCATAGCTCCCGCTGAACTACTCTGAAAGTAAGCGAATTAGAAATCGTCACAGTGTCTCCTGTCTCAGGGAGGGCTCCGAGAGGTTATCCGGATATCATTCGAAAGAGCTTTCGCTTATATCCAACAGATCGATTTAAATAATGCAAATGACGAAAAGCTAGATATAACTGAAGGCTGAAAGCGATTTTCAGCAATGCTCCGGAAAAACCTAAAGAAGTAAGTATGGCACGTTCGAATGTCACAATAAGCACATTGACATTCAGTTTTGTATCGACGGGTCGAGGCGATTGGCTGGACCAAGAGAAAAGTGCATGAATCCTATTGGCGAGTATAATGGGGAAAAGGACGTCCTTTTATAACGACCGCCCGGATATGTTTTTTCAACTCACCAACACTCAGTTCGCAATCTTCTTTCCTGAGGATGTCCACGCACCGATGATCAGAGAGGGGAACATCAAAAAGACAACAAGACAGAGTTTTGCTAATCAATTGGGGGCATAGTTGTGATGGATTCCTCCTGCATCAGGCAAAGTATAGCGCTGGAACTTCTTTACCAGCCTCCTCCCAATGCCTTATACAGGCGAACGGTAGAGATCAACTGGTCTTGAAGCGCGAAAGACTTCTCGGTTTGTGAATCGTATAGCTCTCGTTCAGCATCCAACACTTGCAGAAATGAAGTGTACCCGTTATCATAAAGCGCTTTTGAAAGCTCTAAACTCTTTTCAGTGGCTGCTACCTGTCTCTGACGTGCATTGTACTCGTTGCTGTACGTTCGGATCTCCACCAATGAATTTTCCACTTCAGCAAATGCATTTAAGATGGTCTTTTCATATTCGTATCCAACTTGTTTGGCGATTGCTTGCTCGACTTCCACTCTTCTTTTGTTCTGACCAAATCTAAATAAAGGGCCGGCCAATTGTCCAGTGACTGATCCTAAAAAAGCATCCCCTGTGAATAAGTTTGAAATCTCCGGACTGGCAACACCTAAGAAGCCAGTAAGACTCAACGAAGGAAAACGCAAAGCAACAGCCACGCCGACTCTTTCCGTTTGAGCTATCAATAGTTGTTCAGCCGAACGGATGTCTGGTCTGCGCTGCAATAATTCCGAAGGGAGGCCACTCGGAATATCTACAGGTAACTGCTGCTGGTCATTCTGCAGCCCACGCGTTATGGGTGCATACGTCTGTCCCAACAAAATATTAATGGCGTTTTCAGTGACGATTATCGCACGCTCAAGAGCATAAAGTTGTGCTTCCGATGATGCGGCTATATTTTCGGCCTGGAGCTTATCCAACTCTGCTACTTCACCCTGATCAAACCGAAGGGCAATGATGCGCAAATATTCCTTCCGTGTTTCATTGGTATGTCGTGTTATGATTAATCGCTCATCTAATCCGCGCAAACGAAAGTATAGTTCAGCAACTTGTGCGACCATGCTGATGTAAAGCGATTTCTGATTTTCCTCGGAGGCCATTAGTTCAGCGTAGGCTGCGCGATTGGCATGTCTAAGTTTTCCCCATAGGTCAATTTCCCACGACACGTTCCCGAGTAACGCAAAAGAGTTTGACGGAAATGCAACGTTGGCTTCAGTGGAGGTACTTCGAAAATCAGTGGCCCGGGCCCTTGCAGAATAGTCCAGGAATGGATAGAGATTAGCTTTGTTAAAGCCAAGGATTGCTTTGGACTCTTCCATTCGTGCAATGGCGATCTTCAAGTCCAGATTCTGATCGATTGCTGTTCGGATCAGTGATTGGAGAACAGTGTCCTGGTATACGTCCCACCACTTCATATTGGTGATGGAATCGGTTCGCACAGCCGCTTGCGTGTAGGCCTCCGGTTTTTTGGTATTGGGCCTGGAGTACTTCGGCCCCACAGCACAACCCGCTACGATCAGGACTATTCCGGTGAAAATTATTTTATTCATATTAATGAGCCGGTTCTGATGGTGAAACTGGTGAGTCAGGGTTTTTCTCTGCTTGCTTTTTTTTCGCGCCAATGCTTTCAATGAATACGAACAACGCTGGCACTACAATCACTCCGATGATCGTTGAGACTAGCGTTCCCATAAAGACAGCCATTCCCATTACCTTACGCGCTTCGGCACCCGCCCCGGAAGCAGTAAGTAAGGGGACCACACCTAACATAAAAGCAAAGGAAGTCATCAGGATCGGACGAAGGCGAAGCTTAGCCGCTTCCAGTGCCGCTTCGTACAACGGCTTGCCTTGCTCATAAAGCATCTTGGCAAATTCAACAATTAGAATAGCGTTTTTGGCAGTAAGGCCGATCAGCATCACCAGTCCGATCTGTGCAAACACATTGTTCACATAACTGGGACTCCACAGCCCGCCCATCCATAGTCCGAAGAACGCGCCCATAATAGCAGCCGGTACACCAAGCAACACGCTGAAAGGAAGTTTCCAGCTTTCATATTGAGCGGCGAGAATAAGGAACACGAAGACCAGGGCCGCAAGGAACACTGTACCTCCTGTTCCTTCCGCAGCTTTTTCCTGATACGACATGTTACTCCACGCAATGCCGAGTTCTTTTGGAAGTGTCGCTGCAACTTCTTCCAGTGCATTCAATGCATCAGCAGAACTATATCCTTCAGCTGGTGCTCCGGAAATTTCAGCTGCGCGAAACATGTTGAAACGATTGGTGTATGAAGGTCCGGATATGTCATTTACTTGCGCCAGCGTATTGAGAGGAATGATCTCTCCGTCACGGCTGCGCAC
>DATHIE010000276.1:0-4976 GCA_035316905.1 Chryseolinea sp.
GTTCTTCTGCCCGCTATGAAAGCATTTGGCTGGAATGATATTGAAGGAAAAAAAGCGGGCAGAAGAACGATGGTGGTAGGCGTTGTCGAGGATCATCACTACGGCAATCTGTCTCGTGCCGTTGAGCCAATCATGTTTGTCTATCGGACATCCGACAACCAACCGAACAATTTTTTGTCTATGAGGATAAGTGGATACCCATCTGAGGTGCTTCCACTGATTGAAAACAAATGGAAATCACTGGATCAGACACGCCCGTTCAGCTACTTCTTTGTGGATTCCAACTTCGATAATCTCTATCGCAATGAGGAACGCAACGCAGCGATCATTACGTGGTTCTCAGGGCTAGCTATCGTAATTGCTTGCCTTGGGCTATGGGGACTCATATCGTTCACTGTCACGCAGAAAATAAAAGAGATCGGCATACGCAAAGTGCTTGGGTCCTCCGTGCGCGAAATTGTACTCCTGCTTAATCGCGAGTTCCTCGTGTTAGTAGCCGTCTCGCTTGCAATAGCTTTACCTATAGCCTATTTACTAATGAATGACTGGCTTTCCTACTTTGCCGTGAAAACCCATATTCCATGGCTGGCTTTTGTTATAGTCACAACGGTCACCATCGTGCTTGCATTTGTGACTACCAGCTTACGGATCTGGCATGCCGCAAACACAAATCCTGTCGATTCATTGCGCAGCGAGTAATTAAACCAAGTGTGTCAGTGGTCACGAAAATGCTCTAACCAGACTTTCTGTTATGTTTTTTGAAATACGTCGGCCAGCGTCGAGCTGCGGATTGAATATTGCTACACTAATCCCAACAATCGTATCTGAACCTAACAGCTGCTTAAGAAGTAATTCAACTTGTTCGAATTGTAATCCACCCGGCAAGCGATAATCTACTGCTGGATTAATCTCATCTGAAAGCACGTCGGTATCATAGTGAATCCAAAATTTTTCAACCTTGGATTTCTTCACCCATTTCAAAACTTCTTCGGCTGTTGCATCCATCCCTTCCCTTTCGATTTCAGCCAGACTAAAACATTTTATTGACGTTTCTCGAATGTCTTGTGATCCATACTGCCTGGTTTCATACCAATCCCTTTGTCCAATATGAATGACGTTCTCATCTGTAACATAGGGTCGTAGGTTATTGATATTGGTTAGCAATTCCGGGCCACGTCCTGTAACAATTGCCAGGTCCATATCGGCAACTTCGCCGGTAGGCGATTTATCAGGTTGATAAAAATCAGCATGGGCATCCATAAAAATCAATCCATTCTCTTGTCTTGCTTTAATCCCCGCCATTGTGCCGATGATAACACTGCAATCGCCTCCCAACACAAATGGAAATTGTTTTTTGAAGACCGTTTCTCGAACAACCTCAGCCAAGGTCAAAGAGAAATCCCTAATGCCGTCTGGATTTAAAACATTCGTGGCTTTGTCTCTTTGATAGTTGTACTTATGATTAAGGGTTTCTAAGGCGATTACTTTATTCTTTGTTCCTAAACGTTCAGCCAGGCCAGATCCCAATAAACTGTCGGCCAGTTCTTCGACGCCAGTTGGCTGCAATCCTAAAATTGAGGGGGCAGAAATGATTTGGATGTTTTGATTTTCAAGTCGCATAAAACAATGGAAAGGGCGCCGACAACTTTGTCTCTATCGGTAACATGTCAAATTTCCTAAAAGCTCCCCCTGCCCTAATTATCTGCTCAAGCGTTTGACTTTTTAACACATTGCTTACTTGCGGCTCTGGGATCCCGAAATTATCGCGACGCGCAAACGCCAGCCAAAGCTCACTATTCTGTACCATTCGGTAAACTATCCGTCAAAAAAAATGACGGATAGTTCTGACCACTTTAGTTTTCGACCCTTGCAGCCGCCAGTTCCGGGGCTAGCGGAAAATCAATTGCAACGTTCGTCAGGTTGTGCAGATAGTTCATGGCGATCTTATCGCTGATCAAAAGAATGACATCAACAAGGTTGCCATCGTTGTAGCCTGCAGCATAAAACGCCTCTAAGGTTGCGTCGGAGATCCGGCCCTTTTTCTCGGTGATGTCCTTCGCTAATCCGACCAGGGCACTAAGCCTGGGATTGTTACTTGTGCCAGAACGGAGATCAAGTGCATCAGCATCTGTAAAACCATTCAGTTTGCCTATCACCGTGTGGGCGCTTTGACAATAGCGGCAACCGTTTACTTCACTGACTACAAGATTCACGGCTTCCTTTTCCTTGTTGTTAAGAGACGTTTTTCCAGATTGGAAAGCCAGGTACCTTGCGAGTCCGTTTTCCGAATAGGCAATCGTCGCATAAAGATTTGGAACCATTCCAATTGCTTTTTGCAGACTGTCGAATGAAGCTTGGCTTGAGGGAGATACTTGATCTCGCGTGGGAACATTAAAAGTTTTCATGTGATTGAAATTTTAGAGTTGAAGAATATTATAAATTGTTTACCATTTGGTACATATTTGGATAAAAAAATTACTGAATCATTTTCAGTTGAAATTCAACAAGGGGCACAAGTTCCTTGGGGGACGAGTACATTCTCCTTGTAATATTGAGCCCGTTCCATAAGTTTATCAGATGCCGTGCTAACAGGCGCGCATCCTCCTTTGATTTTAGTTTACCTCTCTGTTGCGCGTTTTTTACGTGCGTGTAGAAAATGTCTTCCATCCTTTCGAGATGTTCGGCGGCCAGTTTTTCCAATCCAGGGTCTATGCACGCGAGCTCCGCGACCGTATTTCCAAGGAAGCATCCTTTCTTATGGTCGTCGGCTCCCTGCCTGGGTATACCTCTGAAATAGTCTTTGATAAAAGCTATAGGATCTTTCGCCTTGGTCACTTCCTCGTCCAGCCAGCCGACGAACTTTTGGTTAAATCTGTTCAACGCGAGTTTAAAGACTTCGCGTTTGTTACCAAAGTTGTGATACATGCTGCCCTTGCCCATGCCCATAGCAGCCAATAATTGTTCAAGGCTGGTAGCCTCGTAGCCCTTCTTCCAAAAAAGCTCGATAGCCTTGTCCAGAACGGCGGCTTCATCAAAATCTTTTGGTCTTCCTGCACTCATTTTTTGTGGCTTTATATATCCCCTAACGGGACAAAGATATAATTGTTTACCATTTGGTACAAATTATTTTGTTTTTCACAATTGAAGTGGTGCAGCATGTTTGCTCCTATGTAAATCGATGGGAGCACGAAATAAACTCTCCTGCTAAGCCGGGTATTCAAGTCCCCTAAAGGGGATTTAGGGGTGGTTAAAAAAATAAATCTCATTTTTCTTGCGAAACCGTTCGGTTGCATTTATGTTTGCAACCATATGGTTTCATTTAAAACGACTCGCTTATGAGAAGAGACGTATTCCAGGCTATTGCGGATCCCTCAAGAAGAGCTATAATCGCGTTGATCGCTCTTCACGCTATGACCCCCAACGCGCTAGCCGAACATTTCGACACTAGCAGGCAGGCAGTATCCAAACACCTGCGCATACTCACGGAATGTCAGTTGGTAAAACAGGAACAAAACGGCCGCGAAATCTATTATCATTTTAATCCGAAATCCATGAAAGAAGTCGCTGACTTTATCGAACCCTTCCGGCAGATGTGGGAAGAGAAGTTCGACAAGCTTGATGTATTGTTAAAAAAAATGAAAACAACTAAAAAAAAGTAATCATGACAGCTAACAAAAACTCGATCGTAAAAGATCTCAACGAAAAATCAATCGTCGTATCTCGAGAATTCGAAGCTCCACTCGCTGACGTATGGAGAGCGTATACCGAAAGTGAATTATTGGATCAGTGGTGGGGCCCTTCACCGTGGCACGCTGAAACCAAACAAATGAATTTCAAACCAGGTGGATATTGGCTTTATGCTATGGTGGGCCCTGAAGGCGAAAAACACTGGGCTCGCATGGATTATTTGGCAATCGATCTTTATAAAAGCTTTGATGTACAGGACAGCTTCGCCGATGAAAATGGGGTGATCAACCGCGCCATGCCGGTGTCAAATGGAAGAAGTAGTTTCACCAAAACAGCCAAAGGCACACGTGTCGAATTCAAGCTTATCTACTCCACTGTCGAACAACTGCAAAAGATAGTTGAGATGGGCTTTGAAGAAGGTATCACTATGTGTATGGATCAACTCGAAGCTCTGTTCAGGAAAAATTTCGTTAAATAAACTATTGCCAGTCTGCAATCTTTAGACATAGGACATTGGAAATTGGGCGTTCGACATTGAAGATCTACGTCCCGACTTTGGATGTCCAATGTCCAACCCCGAATGTCGATAGTAAAACCTAATAACTAATGAACTACCTATCACTCCTAACAATCTCCTTCGCAGGCTTGTCATTGCTTTGCTTGTTGGTCTTGCACGTCGTTAGTCCCGAGTTCAAACCCAGTTGGCGTATGATTAGTGAATACGCTATGGGCAAACACAAGGGGCTGCTTACAACTTTTTTTTACAGTTGGGGACTTAGTTCCATCTTCCTCTCTATTCTTTTATGGGAAAGAGTGAGTTCGTTGTGGGGAATGATAGGAGTGATACTGTTGTTCATCTCAGCCATTGGAGAGATTATGGGAGGTCTCTTCGACGTAAAGCATAAACATCATGGCCTGGCTGCCCTATTAGGAGTGCCAACTTTTCCAATCGCAGCTTTACTAATAGGATATAACTTGATCCAAAGTCCAACGGGCGAAACTCAAGTCTCGGAGATCCTCATCTCTTCCCACGCAACCTGGATAAGTTTTGTGATCATGGGAATTACTATGGCAATCATGATGGCCGGCTTCAAAAATTCCGGTATCCAAATGGGCCCGAATGTCGAACCCCCAAAGTGTGTTCCTTCCGGAGTGATCGCTCTCGCCGGCTATGCAAACAGGCTCCTTGTTATATGCTACGTCAGTTGGTTGATCGTCATTGCTGGTAATTATTAAACCTCCTATCTGGAGTGCAACTGGATGTTAACTGCTAAGGCACAATGATTTCT
>DATHIE010000277.1:0-2721 GCA_035316905.1 Chryseolinea sp.
TAAATCAGATCGCATTCTATTATTGACCCCCGGCTATAACCTAGGGGAAATTGATAGTCTGTTGACGGCACACCCTGATCTGAGAATAATGCATACACTAGAAACAGAACAGTACAAAGGCTCCCGTCCACTTAGCTCCTACTTTGAAATAAGGGAGCTCGGAAGGAACATCAACTTCGTTACCGGAGAAGGTTTGCCGCTTCACGCACTTGCTCTTTTAGACAAAAAAAATTTCACGTTCATTCCGGGTAAGGGGCCATCTGGAATTGTCGACCTATCAAGCCCGGAGCAAATGATTGTGAATCGTCGAAGCACGCTGACGGGTACCTTTCGAAATGTTTCCGATACAAACTCGATCCTCCTGATAGGCCCGGGCGGCAAGGAAGATTCCGTCACAATTCTTGCTAAAGGAACGACGTCGTTTGATCTTTCATTTATCCCACGACAGACTGGAAAGCAATTATACACCATCACTGTTAAGGATCGTGCGGGAAATGAGCGCGAAGAAAGGTTTCCGATCGTCGTCGATGACTTTTCGCCTTTGACGGTACTTATCATTCTAAGTTATCCAACATTTGAAACCAAATTTTTGAAAAACTTTATCGGATCGAAAGGAAATAAGCTTGTCCTGCGATCTCAGCTGTCCAGAAACAACTTTGGATTCGAGTATGTGAACCATCAAACGTTGAGGTTCTCGGCACTTACAAAAAATTTATTGGACGAATTTGATTTATTGATCGCTGATCATGCTACACTACAAGGACTTTCAAATCAGGAATCGATGGTTTTGAAACAATCCATTCAGAATGGTCTCGGTTTGTTAGCCCTCTACTACCGGGCACCAAAAGAAAAAACAGAAAACAACTTTTTCCCATTTCGGACAATTTCAGTGAAGGGTGACACAACTACCATAAGCGGGGAATCAAATAAATACACATTGCCGGTTTTGCCGTTCAGGGTACTAAACGAAACGCCATTGCAGACGGTTTTAAGAAATGATAGTGGAATACTCTCTGGCTACACGCTGTCGGGTAAGGGAAAGATCGGATTTCAGCTGACACAACAAACCTATCGGTTAATGCTCGCGGGTGATACCATCGCTTACGGTAATCTATGGTCTCCATTGCTTGAACGCATCGCCAGAACGCATGATCAATCAGCATCGCTGGAAATCACAGATCCGTTTCCTTATTACGTTGATGAACCACTTCATCTAAAATTGATTTCTGCTGAAGACTCCCCTACTCTTGTGGCTGACAGCGTCCGCATTCCCCTTCGTGAGGATGTAATGCTTGATGATGTGTGGCACGCAACGATCTGGCCAAATACTGCAGGTTGGCATACTCTGCAGAGTGACGGCAGAACCCTTGACTATTATGCCTCCAAGATCACAGAATGGCGTTCAATGGCCGTCGAAGATCAGATGAATGAAAATTATTTCAACGGGGATCAATCACACATCGTAAGGGAAAGCAGTGAACAAAGACTCATTCCTCCATTATTGTTTTACGCCGTACTTCTCGTCGCGGCGGGTTTCTTATGGCTGACGCCTAAGCTTTAGCAGGATTCTTTTCTATAAGATTGACAAGCTCGTTATACCAGGCCTCACCATACTTCCTTATAAGCGGCTCTTTAAGAAATTTATATACCGGTACCTGGAGCTCTTTACCTAATGCACAAGCGGGGGAGCATATGTGCCATTTATGATAGTTAACAGCTTCAAAATTCTTTTTTTTCGTGATGCGGATGGGGTACAAGTGACATGACATGGGCTTCTTCCAGGAAATCTTTCCGTCGTTATAAGCTTGTTCGATACCACATTTGAGAATTCCCTTTTTGTCATAGATAGCATAGACACATTCACGGCCACCTATGACCGGTGTGCAGAGCTCGCCCTCGTCGTCAACGGTGTGCGTTCCGGTCCGCTCGATCTCTTCAATTCCTTCTTTGCTGAGATACTTTTTTATTTTTGGATAGATCTCCTCAAGAATCGCGAGCTCTTCTTCGACCAATGGCGCGCCAAAATCACCTTCAACGCAACAAGCACCTTTGCACTTTTCAAGATTGCATACAAACTCGCGGTCACGAATCTCGTCTGATACTAATACATCACCGACTTTCAGCATAGTGCAAAGGTAATTAATCCCGCTTTGTCATGTTAGACAATTTTGTACGATGAAGGTCTTATCTGGATTCTTTAAAGGCATTACCGCAGAGATGTAATGCGACTGCCGCTAGTTAGTGACAGGCACGGCGGGCTAAAGTCATCTGTTAGCTTATTTTATCAGATTCGCGCGGAGGGCGCAGAGCGTAGGTCTTTTCAGGCGTAGTCGCGCGTTGCTTGGTTGCAATGCATCAGAACTATCGCGGCAAGTTGCCCAATAATGTGGAAAGTTCTGATGCGCCTTCTGCAAGCGTAGCGTGCGTGTCTCTGCGCCCTCCGCGTCTAGGTGAACCATGTGTGCCGGCTGAATTTGGCGCACGGTGGCACACTCGGAGAAGCAGCACTGATGCATTTAAAAACCTCTGCGTTAAAAAATGATTAGTATGCTCTCAATGGAAAGAGGTCAATTTACTTCTCCTTGCCAAAGTAAGATTAAATAATGTTCTGGTTAGCGAGGAAACAATTCGAATTGCAGGTGTTCGCTCACGTTTACATCACGTTGAACGGACTGCGTAGAAAATTGCCGCGAAAAGAAACCTATAGTATAAGCCTGTAGA
>DATHIE010000278.1:0-2719 GCA_035316905.1 Chryseolinea sp.
AAACAGAATGACTACCGCCGAAGAGATCGCCAACACCACTGCTTTTCTGTTGTCAGAACGGTCGGGCCACACTACAGGCCAGCTAATCCATGTCGACGGAGGGTATGTACACCTTGACCGAGCGCTGGCTAACGCTTAAAATACGCTTTCTACCACAAAAATCACGTAGAAATACTGGGAAAATTTACGTAAATTGCTACGTAAATGAACTTAAATTTCAACGTACAGGAGGGTATTAATCGATTCAGCCGGCTGGGGACCTGGTACATTCTCGCATTGAGCGCTATTGCCATCGTCGCGGTTATTGGACAAGTCCTCATACAAAATCACCTTACTAAACAACGCAACGATGCCCATGTGGTGAACATCGCTGGTAAACAGCGGATGTTAAGCCAAAAGATTTCCAAGAGTTTGTTGAAGTTGTCACAGGTAAAGACCACTGGTGACAGAAAGATTGTTCTCAACAATCTTCGTTCATCGCTGGAGCTTTGGAAGGTATCTCAGGACGGACTGCTTCATGGCAACGATAGTCTGAATCTCGCCGAAGATAACAGCCCGGAGATCTCGGTGCTATTCGACGAATTGAATCCACATTTTAATATCATGGCAGAGCATGCAACCAACGTGGTGGCGCTCATGTCAGGCAATATTGACTTGCCGTACGATTCTGTTAGTGCTTCCGTTGAGACTGTGCTTCAACATGAGGGTGATTTTCTGACAGGAATGGAAAAAATAGTTTATCAATATGACGCCGAAGCCGAAGCTGAGGTGACGAGACTCAGCCACATGGAGTATTTCCTCCTTGCCCTTTCCATCGCGGTGATATTGGGAGAAATATTCTTCATTTTCCGACCGACAACTATTCACGTTAATAAGACGATAAGCAAGCTCATTGATTCGGAAAAGAATGCAAAAAAACTTTCAAAGGAGATAGGAGCATTGTACGCATCGTTGGAGAAGTCCTATGAACAGATATCACACATCAACGAGCCTGTTGAAAATCCGAAGCTTTATGCGAAAGCAGATCGCGGGGGCACCATCACTTTCATTGCGCAGCTTTTTGTCAACATGACAGGCAAATCCGAAATGTTACCCGCATTGCGAATTTGCGATCTCTTCGAAGGGTCAATGACCGTAGATGATTGGATGGACGACGTTATAGACACCGTGTCGGAAGGAAATCACTGGCATGGCCAGGTACATTTCAAATCATCGGGTGGAAAAGAGCTGTGGTCTGATATTGTCATCAGTCCTGTTTATGATGAGCATGGTGAAGTGGATGAGTTAGTCGTGATGGGATCTGAGATCACCCGCCACAAGAAAGCTGAACAAAGCATGTTGTTGAAGAACAAGGCAGAGATCGAGAAGAAGATAAACCAACAAAAATTCCGTTCTGTACTGATACTCGAAGGGCAGGAAGAAGAAAGAAAACGTCTTGCAATGGATATTCACGATGGAATAGGCCAGCTTCTTACTTCCTTGAAATTTCAAATTGAATCCATTGACCTGAAGAATGACGTTGAGGCTTCTCGGAAACTTAAGGAAATTCAGCAGCTCATCGTTGAAGTTATAAAAGAAGTGCGGCGAGTGACATTCAATCTCAAGCCGACCGTTTTGGGAGATTATGGTTTGAATGCGGGTTTGAATGTCTTTATAAGAGAAATAAATAAGCTTACGAATATCGAATTAAAGTATGTTGTTGAAGGTGAAATAACACACAGACTTCCTCAAAAAACAGAAAACAACATTTTCAGGATCGTGCAGGAGGCAATCAATAATTCAATCAAATATTCCGAAACAAAGGCAATCGAAGTAAGGCTCAGTCAGACCGATAGTGATATCCTCATTTCGATAAAGGATGATGGAAATGGTTTCGATGAGAAGCTGGTGGAGGCGCGCAGTATGAACATCGATTCCGGGCGGGGTTTCTTCAATATGTACGAACGTACGGAGTACATTAATGGCAATCTCGATATCCGCTCAGCGCCTGGCCAGGGAACGACAGTCACGTTGACGGTACCCGCGCGATCGTCCATGGCCGTTGAAGAAGTTTAGAAAAGTAATTTCAGTCATAAATGGAAAAGATAAACATCGTGCTTGCCGACGACCATATTCTGGTCAGAAAAGGGATCAAAGCCATGCTCGAATCCGAAGAGGATCTGAATGTGATTGGTGAGGCGGGAAATGGAAGGGAAGCGCTTGAAATTGCCAAGATCTTGCATCCCGATATTCTTGTGCTTGACATAAGAATGCCAGAGATGACTGGAATCGAGGCAGCATCGCAGCTTTCACAGGTTTCTCCCTCAACGAAAGCGATGATACTGTCCATGCATGATTCGGAAGAGTACGTTCTGCAATCCCTTGACGCAGGTGCTTATGGATATTTGTTAAAGGATACAGACAAAAGTGAATTTGTTAAGGCGCTCAAGCAGATCCATGCCGGCAACAAATATTTTAGCGGAGCAGTATCAAACGTTTTGGCTAACAGACTATTGAATGCAAAACCATATATAAAAAACCCCACGTTGGAAGATCAATACCACCTCACCAAACGCGAGAGAGAAATCTTGCGGATGATAATCAACGGCACACCAAATAAGGAAATTGCCGATTCGTTAGGAAAGAGTGTTCGCACGGTCGAAACACACCGATTTAACATCATGAAAAAGCTTGGTGTTAACAACGCCATCGATATGGTGAATAAGGCAGTGAAGGAAAA
>DATHIE010000279.1:0-10441 GCA_035316905.1 Chryseolinea sp.
AAACATAAGGGCCGTCTTTCTCATTTCTGTCTCCCCATCCACCCAAGGCGATCATCTTATTGAATGCGGGCCACTCCGGCCAGGAATTATCAGCAGCATGCACTACAACCAGCCCGCCACCATTACTTACAAATGCCTCAAGTGAGTCTCGGGTAGACTGAGGAAGTTGTGAAGCCATCCATCCGAAGTTTGATATTACAACATCATAGTTTGAGAAGGCAGGAGAAAAAGCCGGATCTGCCTGTGGCTTCTCTGTTTTAGTTACAGCCACACCTGCAACCGGAAATTTTTCAAGCAAACTATCGACTTGCCCGTTCTGCCATGTGTAAGCGGTACGCGCTATATCGACGTCGAACAAACCAGTCTGTTCCAGGTAGTCCTTCATCATTGCCGAAGTCTTTGGCCAAATACCATGATTGTTCTGTCCATCGATAATTAATACGCGAAGCACACGGGATGAATCACCCAAGGTATCGCTTTGGCGAGTTGTACTTTTCCCGCACGAACCGAGCAAAGCAATTGCCAACAGGAGTGGCGTCAATTTGAAGATGTAGCGCATAAGTATCCGAAATAATACCTGGTTAAGGTAATAAAAAAGAACTCCCTGAAATCCTTACAAAGTGCACCTATTGCAACACATGAAGAATTGGATCGTGTGCTGCAAGGAGGCTAATCATGTTGCGGAAGAATTTTTGGCGATGGATATCAAACAGTAATTGTTACGATATTTGGTCACTTTCCAACCTAGTATTCAAACTCCCAGTTTTAATCTTGATTCTCAACGACTTAGCAATCTTCGCTTCAACCCTGGACGGCCCGAATTTCGTTCTGACCGAAACCGAAGTTATATTGAGAACAGTTACCCATTGCCGTTTGAGTATTTATCGCCAACAACCTCGTTATGCCTATCTCTAGAAGTTTGAAACTCATCGTATTCATTGTCATCGTCTCACTGGCACCCATCCAGGTTGATGGTCAGGTCGAACTCGTAAAGGACCTCGTCTACAACGCCGATTATACGCTTGGATCCTACCCTATCTATCCAGTGAACGTCAACGGCGTCGTGTATTTCCGGGCTTACGATGCGAGCTTCGGAACAGAGTTGTTTAAAAGCGATGGAACAACCAATGGCACTGTTCTGATAAAAGACATCAATAAGGGGCAGTCCGGCAGCGTCCCCCATTTTATAACGGCGCTCGAAAACATTATTCTATTTTCCGCGGGCGACGTTGCTACAGGAAACGAATTATGGAAATCAGACGGGACTGCAAATGGGACGCTGCTGGTCAAAGACATCAAGCCCGGATTAGTTGATTCGTATCCCTCCGACCTCATTGCGTTTAAAGGCTTTGTGTATTTCACAGCATCCAATGTTGCCGCAGGAAGAGAACTTTGGCGAACCGATGGAACGGAAGCCGGCACAGTGTTGATCAAAGACATTAATCCGGGTGCCGCTGACGGATTCGCTCAAACAATGACAAATTTTACCGTCGTTGGCGATTGGTTGTATTTCAACGCGAATAACGGTGCGGGTGGAAGAGAGTTATGGAGATCGGACGGAACATCTGCCGGCACCGTTCTGGTGAAAGACCTGACGCCGGGAGCAGCATCAACAGAATTTTTTGCGCTGAGACCAATAGACAATACGTTGTATTTCACGTCAAACGGTGACGGTATGGGTTATCAATTATGGAAAAGCGATGGTACCGAGGTTGGAACAGCGATCGTAAAGCAGTCTGCCTTTGGTAGTAGCGCACCAAGTGAAGTATTCAAATTCAAAAACAAAATCTACTTCGCCGCAAACTATGATGGTAATGGCCACGAGCTGTGGGAAACTGATGGCTCCGAGGCAGGTACGCTGTTGGTCAAGGACATCAATCCTGGAGCCGGTTCGTCAATTACGTGGTACGGGGGTGCTCCTACATTTACGGTAATGGGCGATTACTTTTATTTCGCCGCTGACGATGGCGTAAAACAAACGCAGCTTTGGAAGAGCGATGGAACGACTTTGGGTACCGTCATGGTGAAGCAAATTCACCCAACCTTTGGATCATTTCCTTATAACCTCACCGTATTAAACAACATGCTATTTTTCCGTGCATCGGGAGATGGCGTAGTTCCAAGTCTCAACGATGAGCTGTGGAAAAGTGACGGTACCGAAGCAGGCACAGTGATAGTCAAGGACATCAATCCAAATGCCGGCGCGGGAATGTTGTATCTCACGAGATCTGGAAACCTCATTTTTTTCACTGCTAATGACGGCGTATCCGGGGATGAACTCTGGAGAAGCGATGGCTCTGAAGCCGGGACGTTCATCACAAAAGATTTGAATACTAGTTCTGCAGCTTATCCTCGTGGGTTGGCGGCATCAGACAATGACCTCGTGTTCTTCAATCAGCCAGGAGATGACAAGGTGGAGATCTGGAAAAGCAATGGCTTAGAGAATGGAACCGTGTTAATGAAAGAGGTGTCGCTTGGCCCAGATGGCGCGCCATCTCCAAATGCGACTTTTGTTGAAGGGAAAACTTTTTTCACTATGAACGATGTGGCCTCGGGCCATGAACTCTGGATCAGTGATGGTTCGGACGCTGGAACAAAGATCGTGAAAGACATCTTTCCCGGACCATCGAGCGCTTATGCTGGTACCAATATAAATCGTTTATCGCACCTCGGAAATCAAGTCATGTTCACTGCCGAAGATGGCGTGAATGGAACAGAACTTTGGAAAAGCGACGGAACTGAGAGCGGGACAACGATGGTCAAAGATCTCAATCTCTCCGCAGCGCTTAGCCCGGAGCGTTACGGTGTCGCCGACAACATATTCTACTTCTTCGACGATTTCAAATTGTACCGCAGTGATGGCACATCCGGTGGCACCTACCTCGTGAAAGATATCAACCCATCTCGTGGCGGCATCACGGCTTTCGATCCTTTCGTCTTTAACAATGGTAAATTATACTTCGCGGCAGATGATGGCGTGCATGGTCTCGAAATATGGACGTCCGATGGCACAGAAGCGGGAACACACATGCTACAGGATATTTTTCCGGAAAACGATTTTACATACGCGAAAGTAATGGGTAGTCTCAATGGCACAATCTACCTGTCCGTTAACGACGGTGTTCACGGCGTTGAGCTTTGGAAATCTGATGGCACCGAAGCAGGTACAGTAATGCTCAAAGACATCAATCCTGAATGGTGGTCTCTTCCCATGGGCTTCGTTGCTGTTGGAAATTCCTTCTACTTCACTGCTTCCGATGCTGAGCATGGCAAGGAACTTTGGAAGAGCGATGGCACTGAAGCCGGTACCGTTTTGGTTAAAGATATTTTTGACGGTCAGCCGACCTCGAACATCCAATGGCTCACTAGCTTCAAAGGTCTGGTATACTTTTCTGCAGAGGACGGCACCCATGGTTCCGAATTATGGAGAAGCGATGGAACAGCGCAAGGCACATATATGATTGAGGATATCAACCCCCTTGCCAATGGATCATTCCCATCAGAAATTACGCAAGGTGAGGACTGGATTTACTTTACAGCAGATGATGATTCACATGGACGCGATCTCTGGAAGTTCAATCCATCAGGAATAAGCATAGCGCTGATTCCTGATAAGATTACAACGGATGCTCCATTCAATGTGGATTTACTTTCCTACTCGGGATTGCCGGTCACATTAACCGTAGTATCCGGACCTGCCTCGGTAACAGGTTCGACAATCACACTGACAGGGAGCGGTGTAGTAACCATCAAGGCAACGCACCCAGGTAATGGTCAATATCCGGCCAGCGAGGCTCAGCAATCTTTTAACGTGGTGAAAGCAACGCAGAAAATAACCTTTGAAACTGTTTCACCAAAGACAACAACAGATGCGCCTTTTGAGCTACAGGCCACATCATCGTCAGGCTTGCCGATAACATTCACAGTGGTGTCTGGCCCTGCAACGATCTCGGGAAAAACTTTGAGCCTGTTGCATACTCCAGGCGATGTCACTGTCAAAGCATCACAGTCAGGCAACAACATTTATGAAGCAGAAACCGTCGATCAGACGTTTGAGGTTATGGCCATCCTTGGTGTCGAAGAGCAGAAAGCGTTTAGAATGAACATCTTTCCGAATCCTTCATCCGGACGCATTCATGTCGAGCTCGAACATGCGAACGTATCCGCAGCGCTAATGAATGCGATGGGACAAGTGGTGTGGTCATCAAACGACATTAGAGAAACCAGCTTCATGCTTGAAGTGTCTGATCTGCCCAAAGGACTTTATGTATTTCATATTCATGACGAAGCCAATACATATGCGCATAAGGTCATGCTTGAATGACGCGAGACCCCTTATGTTGAGATCGCGGTTCTGTAAAATTCAGTAGTTCCTTTGCATTAATAAAGTATTTGGACTGTCTTAACTCCGTGTTTCTAAATCGGTTTTATCGATTGAATTCATCGAAAAATACCGTTTTGCAAATTTATGTCTTGTTCAGATATTTGGGCATAAAGTTTCAAACTGAAAACCTTGTCGACTTATATTCAACAATTAAAAAAACACTCATGAAATTTAGACTTATCATATCATTTTTTCTTCTGACCGCAAGTTTTGCTGCATTTGGTCAAGAAAAGCAAGCTCGTAAAGCTAAAAAACAAAATTCGGCTGTTGTAGAAAATGGATTGATCAAAGTATCCGTTATGTACCCTTTTGCAGAAGGCAAGACCTTCAATATGGAGTATTATGAAACTATACACATGCCTATGGTCGCCGGTTTTCTAGGATCAAATTTGGTAAAATACACCATTGAAAAAGGCGTTGCCAACGGTATTCCCAACCAACCATTACCTTATATGGCAGTCGGAACATTTTATGTAAAGAGCCTTAGTGAGTATCAGGCGGCAATTGGCCCGAATAGAGATGCGATAAGGGCCGACTTCGCGAATTACACGAATGCACTCCCTGTAATTTTGGTTAGTGAAGTAGTAAGGTAACTTCCCGATCGCCAATCGATATATTCAGGTACAACGAATTTGCAACCATTGCGAACAATAGTTAAACAAATAAAATGCGATACCACTTCTTACGGTATTTTGGTTGGTTGTTAACAACTTCTTAACAGAAAGTATTCAGCGGTTAGGTAGTTTTAATGTAAACAAAACTACAGCCTGTATGATCCGGAATTTGCTTCTCGCCAGCTGGCGCAGTATTCAAAAGAATACGTCATCATCGCTTATCAATTTCATCGGTTTGGTTTTTGGGTTTATATGCATTCTTATAATCGGGATATACATTCACCATGAACTGTCATACGACCGGCATCATGAGAATGTCGAACGAATATATCGCGTAACGCACAATGAAAAAGCAGGCGAGATTCCTGGTATTCGTCATCTTGCAACGGTAGGACCACCACTTGGTCCCGCATTGAAGAATTTTACACAGGTTGAAGATGCCGTGCGGTTCCGGCATTCCCCCAACCGCGTCATGCGAGCGAATGATCATCAGCATTATGAGAACCTCGTGTTTTATGTTGACCCTTCTGTGTTTCATATTTTTTCTTTTCCGCTCCTGAAAGGTGATGCCAAAACTGCATTGTCGTTGCCAAACAACGTGGTTATTACATCTGACATGGCGACTAAATATTTTGGTGATAACGATCCTATGGGTAAAACCATCGTGGTGGACAATACCACCAATCTCATCGTAACGGGTGTGCTGGCACCGCTGCCCACAAACCTTCATATGAAATTTGATTTTCTTATTCCCTTTGAAGGATTTCAAGTGCCACATGGTTATCCGGTGACTCTGACGTCATGGGGATGGATATCGTTTCACACTTATTTGTTACTAAAACCGGGAGAAAGTGCAGATGCTTTAGAACGTCGACTGGTGGACCTGGTAAAAAGTAACTGGCCTGAAGAACGCGCGAAAAAGTTCAAACTGCAGCTGCAGCCGCTTTCCGAAATCTACTTAGGTGATGTACAGCATGAAGACATTGCCTCCGGCAACAACGTTTACATTGTGGTGCTGGCCATTGCAGGTTGTTTAATATTGCTAATCGCCGGATTTAATTTCGCCAATCTATACACCGTGATCAGTATTACGCGTGCAAAAGAAATGGGCATTCGAAACGTGATGGGCGCGAAGAAAACTTTCATTGCTTTTTATTTAATAGCCGAAGCCATCGGCATGGCTGTGATCGCCGCGCTGGTAGCCACATTAGCACTCCCCCCTGCGATTCGTTACATAAATACTATCGGATTTGAAATTACCGTCATCAATTTTTATACAGTGCTCACGCTGGCTATCGCCATGGCGGTTGCCACAGGACTACTCGCTTCACTTTATCCGGCTTTCATGTTATCATCCTTGCATCATCAGCAATTGCTTAAGGGTTCATTCCGCACGTCACCAAGGGGAATCCTCGTTCGCAGGAGTTTGGTGTTCATACAATTCTGCATCACCATTGCTTTGATCTCTTCCGTGTGGATTATTCAAAGCCAGATAAATTTCATCGGAAAGAAAGATCTGGGGTATGCAAAAGATGAACTGTTGATATTGCGCATGCCTGGCGAAAGCCTGGCTCAACGATTTCCAACCATTAAAGCTCAGCTTGCGCAAAACCCGCAGGTTATCGATGTCAGTTTAGGAGGAGGAAGAATGGATGGCGAGAATGGCAACGTGCCGATTTATCCAGATGGAAATCTTGAAGAAGGTGTTCCCATGGCAATCGATGCAGCGACATTCGATTTTTTTAGAACAATAGATACACCACTCATCGCCGGAAGAGAAATCTCTGAGCGACAACCATCCGATACGTTGCATGGCGTGCTACTGAATGAATCTGCCCTCAAGACATTCGGGTGGTCACCTGATGAAGCGATCGGCAAAAAAATAAGAGTGGGTGATATTGTAATAGACGGTGAGGTAATCGGCATTATTCCGGATTTCAATTTCGGATTGTTGCGATCACCTATTCAACCTTTGGTTATGTATTTTCCCCGAACACATTTGCAGGACATTTACGTTCGCTTTCAGGGTGGAAGCGACAAGCAAGCCCTGCTCACCTCCATCGAACAAAATTGGAAAATCGCAGCGCCAGAGTTCCCGCTTGATTTCACTTTTTTAGGTGAGTATCTCAATAGCCTGTACATTTCCGAAAAATTCTTTTTCATGTTGTTCAAGTTATTTGCCGTAGCCGCTATACTCATTTCATGCCTGGGTTTGTTTGCACTTATTAGTCAGGATGTTGTCTTTCGAGTGAAAGAGATCGGTATCCGCAAAACACTGGGGGCTTCGGTCTCGAACATTTTATTAATGATCGTTCAGCCATTTGTATTGCTGATCGTTTTGGCAGGACTGCTCGCGACACCATTAAGTTGGTGGGGAATGAGAAATTGGCTTAATGAATTCAGCTATCATACGTCGATTGAGGGGTCTGTATTTGTATGGGCAGTGGTCACCACATTGACTATTGCTTTAGCGACAATAAGTTATAAGGCGATTCAGGCTAGTTTGGTCAATCCGGTAAAGTCATTGAGGAGTGAGTGATCCAATCTGATGCCTTACAAGAAAGAAGAGGGCACATTTTGTATCGAGAAATAGCCACTTATAACATGTTGATCATCCGCCATTTACGAGACTCTCCATAAGTTGGTTAAAAGCAACAAAGCCGAATTTTAGTCTTTCAACCCCACATTAAACTCATACAACGCTATCGTCCTTGATTATCCCTGTTTCAACTCCTCCATCTCAGCAATTGTTTCTTCCAGTTTCCGGAATACCCTTCCGTATATCAAACCTACATCCCATCTATAAATTCTACCTGCAAAATAAAATATCAGCACGGTTGCCACTCCCGCGATGACCCATGCAAATAACGGAACACTCCCAATAAATATTATGTCCGGGTATTCTTGGTACATTTTCGACGTTAGTGGGCCTTTATCCCATGCAGACCACATAACACTTATGGCAATTAAAAAATAGAGTGGATAAGTAAAACGTAATACTTTCTCACCCTTCAAGAGGGCATCTTTAAGCAATCGGTCGAACGACTTGAGATAGTCAAGACTGGTTGCTCCGTGATCCAGTGTTTTGAAGCTTCGTTTTTCACGTTTGCTGTACCATACCGTAAGAAGCATCATTATAGAAATGGCAACTCCCTGCCAAATGACATCCAGGAAATAATACATAATAGGAAAAACAATTGACATGCTGACAAGAGCAATTAAGTTGTTCCTGTACATCCTTTTCATTTTATCAACCAGATCCTTTGATTTTTGGTTGTACAAGTCATTAATTTTTGGGGCAACTAAGCTCTTTTCATTCAAAAAGCCCTCTTTCCAAATTACTTCAATTGAATTTTTCATCGAGTATTTTTTTTAAACGTTCCTTAATTCTGTTCACACGGACACCAATGTTATTTGCGTTGGTACCAAGGATGTCGGCAATTTCCTGATAAGATTTTTCTTCCAAATACAGAAGGATCAATGCCCTGTCTACTTCTGACAAGTGTCTGATTGCTATATACAATTGGTTCAAAGACTCGTCTTCAAAGGCCCTGTTTTCAATTATTATTACATCAGGTAAAACATCCGAAGTGAAATACGTTTGTCCCTTGCCTTTCGATTTCTTGAGTAGCGTCAGGCACACATTTAGAGAAATACGATAAACCCATGTTGACCATTTGCACTGTTCGCGAAAATTATCTTTACTTCTCCAGATTTGCAGACAAACCTCCTGGTAGTAGTCTTCAAAATCTTCCTGCGAATTAGTATATGCCCTACAGATTTTGATGATGATCGCCGCAAAGGGTAAAATCGATGTCTGGTAAAAATCTTTACTCACTTTGTTTGTTTTAGCGCTCAACCAGAAATTTCCTAGAGCGTTGCGTTAGCCAAGGAATCAGCACGATAAGTAGCCTAATTTCTTCATAATTCCGTTCTTTCCTTAGTTAGTGGCTAAATTCAAAGAACATTACACCCCCCGAATTTTTTTAGTAAGTGGGGACTTTATCTAATAATAAATGAACCTTGTTCTTTGTAGACAGGCAGGGCTATTAAGACGGTTTGTTTCTTAGTTATATCAGTAGGAGAACGTATTGGTGATAGTTATGGCAGAAAAGAATCAGTTATTTTCCGGCGCCCTCATTTTCTTATTGCTCATCGCCCATGGTTTTGCAAACGGTCAGGATTCAACTGCAATCAATAAACAAAAAAGAGCAATTGCAGCCATTCCGATGTTTAATTACAACCGCACCCAGGGAATCGTCGTGGGAGCATTGCTCTCTGGATTCTATAAGGTAAATAAGAAGGATCTTGTTTCGCCGTCTTCCAATACAGGCCTTATAGCAATGTATACTGAGCAGAAAAGCTACGCGCTGTTAATTTTTTCACGACTCTATTTAGCAGAAGATCGATGGCGTATCGTGGCGGCAGCAGGCGCTTTGGATATAAACTTTCAGTTCTACCTTGAAGATCCCGCTTTATCGGCAGGCAATTTTTATGACTATTCAACAAAAGCAAACATGATCGTGCTGCAGGCACAACGCAAAATATTCAGACATTTATATCTCGGTCCCACCGGCACATTTATCAAATCAACCACTACGTTTGGTATTCCGGATGTGTCAGGCCAGGATTCGGTAAGCAAAAGCAACCTGAACAGCATTGGCTATATCCTTAGCAATGACACGAGAGACCACGTTCAATACCCTACACGCGGAATGTTCGTCAATTTTAAAAACCAGTTTTATGGAAGTTGGGTTGGCAGTGATTATGGATTTGAAAGATACGTGGTAACCTACAATCATTTCTTTAAGGTTACAAAGAAAAATGATAAGCAAGTGTTGGCCGTACGCGCCAGCTTGAACATTGCCTCCGGTGATGTGCCTTTTGAAGGGCAAAGCGTTGTGGGTGGCGATGACATTCGCGGATATTCGCAAGGAAAATACCGCAATGACCATGTATATACTATGCAGGCTGAGTATCGATGGAATTTTTATAAACGCTGGGGCATGGTGGGGTTTGCAGGGGTGGCCAGTGCAGTTGAACACCTTGCGGACATTCCCGATAATGAAATCCTACTCGGAGTGGGTGCAGGCCTGCGTTTCATGATGTTGCCGTCCGAAAAAATTAATATCGGTGTTGATTACGGTGTGGGCAAAGATGACTATAGTATTACGTTTCGAATAGGTGAAGCATTCGGAAGATGAATGTATTACCGGTATATTCCTGCTGAATCAGTTTGAGTGCACAATATTTTCAAACTCCCTCCATTGGGGAAAATTATCCCCTGCTCGACCATGAACAAAGTGATTTTACTCCCCATCGTTTGATGCGGAATCGCAGCGTTTGAGAAAGTTGCAAACCCTTAATCTTCAACCTCCGCGAGATATTTCATAGCAAGTTGCTGATAGGGCAATGCAATAACGGTTCGCGCAGGATGCCCGGG